>NZ_JBIUCH010000011.1:28700-59261 GCF_044548625.1 Micromonospora sp. NPDC051925
GGCCGCGCCAAGCCGCCCCGGGCCGCGCCAAGCCGCCCCGGGCCGCGCCAAGCCGCCCCGGGCCGCGCCAAGCCGCCCCGGGCCGCGCCAAGCCGCCCCGGGCCGCGCCAAGCCGCGCCGCCCCGGGCCACACCGCGCCGGGCCGCGCCAAGCCGCACCGAGGTCGGGCCGGGCCGGGCCAGGCGGCGTCGGGCTGACGTGGGTGTCAGTCGAGCCAGGTGCCGGCCCGCATCACCCGGACCACGTTCAGTTCGTCGTCGAGGACGACCAGGTTGGCGCGGAGGCCCACCTGGAGGGCGCCGACCTTGTCACCCAGACCGATGGCCCGGGCCGGGGTGGTGGCGACCATCCGTACCGCGTCGGCGATCGGGATGCCGGCGGTGACGGCGTGCCGCAGTGCGGCGTCCATGGTGAGGGTGCTGCCGGCGATCGCCCCGCCCTGGGCCAGCCGGGCCACGCCGTCGGCCACGGCGACGGGCTGGCCGCCCAGCTCGTACTCGCCGTCGGGCATGCCGGCGGCGGCCATCGCGTCGGTGATCAGCGCGACCCGCTCCGGGCCGGCCACGGCGGTGGCGAAGGTGAGCATCCCGTCGTGCAGGTGCACCCCGTCCCCGATCAGCTCACAGACCACGTTCGGGGCCTCCAGCAGGGCCACCACCGGGCCGGGCTCGCGGTGGTGCAGCGGGCGCATCCCGTTGAACAGGTGGGTGCCGACGCTCGCCCCCGCCGAGATGGCGGCCCGGGTCTGCTCCCAGGTGGCGTCGGTGTGGCCGATTGCGGCGACCACCCCGTGCGAGGTGAGCAGCTTGATCGCGTCCAGCGCGCCGGGGCGCTCGGGGGCCAGGGTGACCATCCGTACCGTTCCCGCACCCTCCTCGACGAGTTGGCCCAGCTCGTCGGCGGACGGGTCGCGGAGAAACTCCGGGTTCTGCGCGCCGCACCGGGCAGCCGACAGGTACGGTCCTTCGAAGTGGACGCCCGCCAGCACGCCCTCGCGGACCAGCGGCGCGAACGCGGCGGTCGCGGTCCGCATCAGCGCGAGCGGGGAGCTGACCAGGCTGGCCAGCAGGGTGGTGGTGCCGTGTCGCAGGTGAAACGCGGCGGCCTCGCGGGCGGCGTCGGCGTCGCCGGTGGTGAAGGTGTGCCCGCCGCCGCCGTGGGTGTGCATGTCCACGAAACCCGGCACGATCCAGTGCCCGTCGCGCTTGGCCGGGTACTCGGCGACCGCGGTGATCCGCTCGCCGTCCAACTCCACGCACCCCTGCCGGACCACGCCGGTCGGGGTCACCACCTTGCCGGTCACCCGCAGGGTCATCGTCTCTCCAGACTGTCGAGGGCGAGCAGGGCGGCACCGAGGCAGCCGGCCTCGTCGCCCAGGGCCGCCGCGACCAGGCGCGGCTCCCGATGGAAGGTCATCCGTTCGTGCAGGGCCGCCCGGAGCGGGCCGAGCAGCTGCTCGCCGGCCCGGACCAGCCCGCCGCCGATCACCACGGTGTCCACGTCGAAGAGCGCCTGCCCGGTGGCGAGTCCGTCGGCGAGCGCCTCGACGGCCTCCTGCCACACCTGGCCGGCCAGCGGCTCGCCGGCCGCCGCCCGCTCGGCCACCTCGGCCGCACTCACCGCCGTACCGGCCGGGCGCGTTGCCGTGTCGGCCGGAGGTGCTGCCGTGCCGACTCCGGGCGGGTCGGCCTGCGTCGTTCCGTCGGCCAGTTGGGTGTAGCGGCGGGCGATGGCCGAGGCGGACGAGATGGCCTCCAGACAGCCGGGTCGGCCGCAGCCGCAGCGCGGGCCGTCGGGGCGTACCAGGATGTGGCCGATCTCGCCGGCGGCACCGTGCGCGCCGGTGGCGGCCGATCCGGCGACCACGTGCGCGGCGGCGATGCCGGTGCCGATCGCGACGAAGAGCACGTGCCGGGCGTCCCGGCCGGCGCCGAGCCGGGCCTCGGCGATCCCGCCCCCCCGCACGTCGTGGCCGAGTGCCGCCGGCAGCGCCAGCCGCGCCGCCACCAGATCCCGCAGTGGTACGTCCCGGAAGCCGACGTTCGCCGACCAGACCGCCACCCCGGCGGCCTCGTCGACCACCCCGGGCACGGCGACGCCGCAGGCCACCGGGGTCGACCCGCCGGCACGCGCCTTGCCGGCCAGGTCCTCGGCGACCGACAGGATGGTCTCCACCACCGCGTCCGGGCCGCGCCCGGCGTCGGTCGGGTGCCGTTCGGCGTGCCACACGCTGCCGTCCGGGCGGACCAGGGCGCACTTCATGCCGGTACCGCCGACGTCCAACGCGACGACGACCCGGTCGTCGCCCGCTGACCCGTCGGTCATGCCAGCACCACGGAGCGGGTCAGGTGTCGGGGCGCGTCCGGGTCCAGGCCCCGGCTGGTCGCCAGGGCCACCGCGAAGCGTTGGGCCAGGATCAGGTCGGCCATCGGGTCGACCGGGGTACGCCCGGCCGCCCAACTGCCCAGCACGGTGTGGCACCCGTGGTGCCGGCTGTGGACGAACGCCGCCCCGGTGGCCGCCACGTCCTCCGGCAGGCCGTCGGGCAGTTCCCCGAACGCCCAGACCAGCCGGCCGGGCCCGGCGATCGAGATGGGGCCGTGCCGGTAGTCCATCGCCGGGTACGCCTCGGCCCAGAAGGTGGCCGCCTCGCGGCACTTCAACGCGGCCTCCTGGGCCAGCCCGACCGTCCAGCCGCGACCGAGGAAGGTGGCCTGGTCGATGCGGGCCGGGTCGAGCGGCAGCGGGGCGCGGACGGCGACCTCGGCGTCGGCGGCCAGGGCCTCGACGTTGTCGCCGAGGTGGGCGCGGAGCAGTGCCAGGGCGGTGGTGGCGAACCGGGTCTGCACCACCGAGCGCTCGTCGGCGAAGGGCATCGGCACGGCCGTGTCGGCAAGCGCGACGGCGGGCGATGCGGGGTCACCGACCAGGACGGTGGTGGGTGTCCGGCCGCGTAGCGCGGCGAGCAGGTCGAGCACCTCGGTGGTGGTGCCGGAGCGGGTGATGGCGATCAGCCGGTCGTAGCGGCGTTCGGTGGGGAACTCGCTCGCCTGGAAGGCGTCGGTCTCGCCGTGGCCGGCCCGCTCGCGCAGCCCGGCGTACGCCATCGCCATGAACCACGACGTGCCGCACCCGACGACGGCGACCCGCTCGCCGGGTCGGGGGAGGTCGGTGGCGACGGTGCCGGCCAACCGGGCCGCCTCCCGCCAGCAGTCGGGCTGGCTGGCGATCTCCGCGTCGACGTACGCCATGGGAACTCCTCGCACAGGGGAGGGAGGTGCGCAATACGGCTCATTACCACCGTCTTTCGCGCGTTATTCTGCGCGAACCGGGGTGTGTGTGGCAACCTGCCCCCGGATCGCGCAGTCGAGGGTTTTGCGCACCGCCAGTTTCGCGCACTACTGTGCACGCAATCAATCACCGTTCGGGCAGAGTCATCGGAGGCCCCTCGTGGACCGGTATGCCAGGTGGAACGCTCTGCTCGAGATGCTCACCGGCAGCGGACGGGTAAGCGTCGAGGAGGCCGCCGAACGGCTGGACGTCTCCCAGGCCACCATCCGACGCGACTTCGACCAGCTCGCCCAGCAGCAGATGATCACGCGGACCCGGGGCGGCGCGGTCGCCAACGGCGTCTCGTACGACCTGCCGCTGCGCTACAAGACGGCCAAGCACTCGGCCGAGAAGCAGCGGATCGGCGCCGCTGCCGCCGCGCTCGTCTCCCCCGGCACCGTGGTCGGCCTCAACGGCGGCACCACCAGCACCGAGGTGGCCCGCGCCCTGGCCGTCCGGCCGGACCTGAACACCAACGCCGAGGGCGCGCAGCTCACCGTGGTCACCAACGCCCTGAACATCGCCAACGAGCTGCTGGTCCGCTCCCGGATGAAGGTCGTGGTCGCCGGGGGCGTGGTGCGGCCGAAGTCGTTCGAGCTGGTCGGGCCGCTCGGTGGGGCGCTGCTGCGCGAGGTCACCCTGGACGTCGCCCTGTTGGGCGTGGACGCGCTCGATCCCCAGTTGGGCGCTGCCGCCCACCACGAGGGTGAGGCGGCGATGAACAACCTGATGGTGGCGCGGGCCAAGCGGGTAGTGATCATCGCGGACTCGTCCAAGCTGGGCGGTCACGCGTTCGCCCGGATCTGCCCGGTGGAGCGGGTGGAGACCCTGGTGACCGACTCCGGGGCGGACCCCGGTCTGGTCGATGCCTTCCGTGCCGCCGGTGTGACCGTCGTCTGCGCCTGAGTGACTCGTTGATACACCGTCGGTAGCGATCGGCGCGCCGATGCATACCGGGTATTGCCCTGGAGGGCATACCGAGTATGGTGACCGCTGTCATGGCCCACCATCGGGGGAGGCGCAGCTTGTCGGCTGTCCTGGAGATCGAAGGTCTACGTAAGACGTACAAGAGCCGCCGGCGTGGTGTCCGCAACGCGCTGGACGGCTTCGACATGCGGGTGGAGGCCGGTCAGGTGCACGGCTTCCTCGGCCCCAACGGGTCGGGGAAGACCACCACCCTGCGGACCCTGCTCGGGCTGATCCAGCCGGACGGCGGCCGGATGGCGATCCTCGGCCGCGAGGTGCCCGCCGCGCTCCCCGCCGTCGCCGGTCAGGTCGGCGCGATCGTGGAGAGCCCGCAGTTCTTCCCGCACTTCTCGGCCCGGGACACCCTGTCTCTGCTGGCCGGGGCGGGTGACGTGCCCGCCGTACGGGTCGACGAGGTGCTGGAACTGGTCGGGCTGCGGGACCGGGCCGGTGACCGGGTCAAGACGTACTCGCTCGGCATGAAGCAGCGGCTCGCCGTCGCGTCCGCCCTGCTCAAGAACCCGAAGCTGCTGATCCTCGACGAGCCGGCCAACGGCCTCGACCCGGGCGGCATCCGGGAGATGCGCACCCTGATGCGTACCCTCGCCGAGTCCGGGATGACCGTGGTGCTCTCCAGTCACATCCTCGGCGAGATCCAGCTCATCTGCGACGAGGTCACCATCATCTCGCTGGGCCGACGGGTCGCCGCCGGCCCGGTGGAGCAGGTGCTCGCCCAGCACTCGCACGGCGGCGTACGGGTGCGGCTGGAGGCCGTCGAGGATCTCGCCACCGCCGCCGACCTGCTCGGCCGGGCCGGCGTCGCGGTCACCCGCCACCCCGACCACCTGATGCTGGCCGGGGTCGACAAACCGGCCACGGTCAGCCGGCTCCTCGCCGAACAGCACCTGTACGTCAGCGAGCTGGCCCCGGTGTCGGTGGACCTGGAGAGCGTCTTCCTGGAGATCACCGCCACCGCACCGGTCCCCGGCCAGCACCGTCAGGTCGACCAGTCCACGAAGGTCGGCGAGCCGGGCAGCACCGGCGGCGCCACGGGAGGGTGGGGCGCATGAGCCTGTACGTCACCGAACTGCGTCGGCTGGCCAAGCGCCGACTCACCCGGGTCATGCTGATCGTGCTCGTCCTCGGCCTGGCCGGCATCATCACCGCCTTCACCTTCTCCAGTCACAAGCTCTCCCCGGCGGTGATCGCCCAGGCACAGGCCGAGTCCGACGCGAGCTTCCAGGAGGCCATGCGGCACTGGGAGCGAGAGGTCAGCGCGTGCGACGCGGCCAAGGCGCGCGGCGAGGAGACCGAGGACCGGTACGGCCCGAACTGCGGCCGGGACTGGAAGCCCACCCCCGACATGTTCGACCCGAAGTGGAACCTGCCCTACCAGTTCGACTTCCGGGCCGAGTTCGGCACCTTCGTCGGCGTCTTCGCCGGGGCGGTGGCGCTCTTCGCCTTCCTGATCGGCGCCTCGTTCGTGGGCGCCGAGTGGAGCACCGGCGGGATGATGAACCTGCTGCTGTGGCGGCCGAAACGGCTCGCCGTGCTGGGCACCAAGCTGGCCGCCGTGCTCACCGCCCTGTCCGGGGTGACCGTGGTGCTCGGCGCGCTGTGGACGCTGGCCTTCTGGCTGATCGCGACGTACCGGGGGACCACCGCGAAGGTCACCTCGGGGGTGTGGCAGTCCACCGGGATCAGCGGGTTGCGGGCGTTGGCGCTGGTCCTCGCCGTGGGCGCGGTGGCCTTCGCGCTGGCCTCGCTGGGTCGGCACACCGCGATGGCGCTCGGCGTCGCCGTCGGGGTCGGGGTGGTCAGTGAGATCGGCATCCGGATCGCCACGACGGTCGCCGGGGTCCGGTTCGGGGATCGCTACGTCCTGTCCACCTACGCGCTGGCCTGGTTCCAGAAGGAGTGGAAGCTGATCGACTACCGGTCCTGCGAGCTGGTACAGGGTCAGTGCACCCCGAAGGAGCTGCTGGTGACCTGGCAGAACTCGGCGCTGGTGTTCGGCATCGGCACGGCCGTGGTGCTGGCCGCCGCGTTCTGGATGATGCGCCGGCGGGACATCACCTGAGCCTGACGCCCGCCCGCGCGGAGCCGGGTGTACGGGCCCGTGTCGACCGATGGTCGGCACGGGCCCGTCCGTCCTCCCGGACACGGGCACGGCCCATGCCGGACGGGAGCGTCATCGTTGCCGGCGGGCGCGTCAGCCCGCACCGGCGGGAGCGTCATCGTTGCGGGCGGGAGCGGCACCCGGTGCCGGCCGGGAGCGTCAGTCGGCCTGGTTAAGCTGGGTGTCCCCGGTCGGTTCGCCGGCCGGTCGTCCGCCCTGCCGAGGAGCGCCATGCCGCCCGCCGACGCCGTACCCAGGTCCGAGCCGTCGCCGGAGCCGGTGGACGTGCAGCCGCAGGCGGTGCCGCCGCCCCGAGCTGCCCCGGACGTCGAGCGGACGCCGGCGGCCCCGCCCCGGTCCGAGGACCCGGTGCCGGTCGCCGCGCCGCCGACCGGCGAACCGGCCCCCGACACGGTGGCCCCCGATGGTGCCGGCCGGCCGGGCGGCGGCGACGAGCTGACCGAACGGGAACGGCGCATCCTCACCTTCGAGCAGCAGTGGTGGCGGCACGCCGGGGCCAAGGAACAGGCCATCCGGGATACCTTCGGGCTCTCCGCCACCCGCTACTACCAGCTGCTCAACGGCCTGCTGGACCGCCCCGCCGCGCTGGCCGCCGAGCCGCTGCTGGTCGGCCGGCTGCGGAGGCTGCGGTCCTCGCGGACCCGTAACCGACGCCGCTGATCACCCACGACCACCTCGCATTCGATCCGACGACCGGTCGAGACCTCCGGCCGGACCGCCAGTCACCACCCAAAGGGATGGACGACGTCCGGTGGGGGCGGCAGACTGCGGCATGTGGCAGGCGCGGTACGGCTGGAGCCGGTGGACGAGGAGAACCTGGAGTCGTTGCTCTCCGTAGCGGCGGCCGAGGCCGAGCCGATCGACGTGATGCCTCCGGTGGAGGCCCCCGCCGGTTGGTCGCACGCCCGACGGGAGGCGTTCCGGGCCTTCCACCGGGCCAGCTTCGCCGGCCTGGACGGCCCGACCCGCACCCTGATGTTCGCCGTGTACGTCGGTGACGAGGTGGTCGGCATGGTGCGGATGACCCGGTGTGACCCTCCCGGGGTGGTGGAGACGGGGATGTGGCTCGGGCGTTCGGCCCGTGGGCAGGGGCTGGGCGCAATGGTCCTGCGGGAACTGCTGAACGCCGCGGCGGCGGCCGGCATGCACTCCGTCGTCGCGGACACCACCCCGGACAACGTGGGGGCCATCTCGGTGCTGCGCCGATGCGGCGCGAAACTGCTCGAAGACGGTGGAAAGGTGCACGCGGAGATATCTCTCGACGCGACTCCGCCCGCAGCTCTGCCGTAACCCTCAGCCCGCGCGCTTCTCCGCGTACGCCGCCAGCCAGGCGACCTGGGCCGGGTCCAGGGAGGGGCGGACCCGACGGCGGGCCGTCGCGACGTGGGCGGCGGTGACCGTGGTAGCGGCCAGCGACTCCCGCATCGCGGCCAGCGCCGCCTCCCGCACCAGCGCCGCGCAGTCCGCCGCCGAGAAACCGGCCAGCTCCTCGCCGAGCGCGGCCAGGTCGACCTCCTCCGCCAGCGGCACCGTGCGGGACGACGCGCGGAGGATCTCCGTCCGGGCCGGCCCGTCCGGTGGCGGCACGTACACCAGCCGTTCCAGCCGGCCGGGGCGCAGCAGCGCCGGGTCGACCAGGTCCGGCCGGTTGGTCGCCCCGACCACCACCACGTTGCGCAGCGCCTCCACCCCGTCCAGCTCGGTCAGCAGCGCGGCCACCACCCGGTCGGTGGTACCGCCGTCGGTGGCCTGCCCGCGTACCGGGGCCAGCGCGTCCATCTCGTCGAGGAAGACCAGCGTCGGCGCGGCCTCGCGGGCCCGGCGGAACAGTTCGCGCACCGCCCGCTCGCTCTCCCCGACCCACTTGGAGAGCAGCTCGGCACCCTTCACCGACAGCACGTTCGCCCGCCCCGTTCCGGCCAGGGCGGTCACCAGGTACGTCTTTCCGCACCCCGGCGGCCCGTAGAGCAGCACACCCCGGGGCGGCTGCACCCCGAGCCGGGCGAAGGTGTCCGGGTAGGTCAACGGCCAGAGCACCGACTCGGTGAGGGTCTGCTTCACCTCACCGAGGCCGCCGACGTCGTCGAGGGTGACCGTGGCCAGCTCCAGGGTGGAGGCCGCCATGGTGGTCGGCCGGACCACCTCCAGCGCCGCCGAGAAGTCGGCCATCGCCACCGTCGGCGTCTCGGCCGTCTTCTGCCGCAGCGCCGCCCGTACCCCGGCCTCCCGGACCAGCGCGGCCAGGTCGGCGGCGACGAATCCGGGGGTACGACCGGCCACCTCGTCGAGCCGGACGTCCTCGGCCAGCGGCACCTGCCGGGTCAGCACGGTCAACTGCTCGCGGCGCAGCGCCGGGTCGGGCAGCGGCACCGTGATCCGTAGCGACAGCAGGTCCGGCGCGCGCAACCCCGGATCGACCGACTCCGGGCGTGAGGTGGTGCACACCACCGCCGTCCCCGATCGGACGGCCCCGGCGATCACCTGCCGGAACACGGTGGCCAGCGGCCCGGCATCCTCGGCCGGGGCCAGCGCCTCCACGTCGGTGACCAGCAGCACCGCCGGCCCGCCGCCGGTCAGCTCGGCGGCGGTCGCGCGCAGCCGTCGGGCTGCCGCGTCGTTGGTCAACGCGGCCAACTCCGGTGCCCAGAGCGGGCGTACCCGGGCCCCGACCGCCTTCGCCACGGCCCGCACCAGCGCCGACTTGCCCGAGCCGGCCGGCCCGCTGAGCAGCACGCCGAGCGAGACCGTGGTGCCCAGCCGGCCCAGCACCTCCCGGTGGTGGAAGCCGAGGTCGAGCAGCTCGGTCAGCTCCTCGGCCTGGGCACGCAGGCCGGGCAGCTCGTCCACGTGCGGCACGTCGTCCTCGTTCACCGACTCGTCGGTGGGCCAGCCGGTCGCCCCGGCGGTGGTCGCGGCCTGCGGCGCACCGGCAGCCTGACCCGCCGGGGTGCCGGCGGTCCGACCGGTCGAGGGGCCGGTCCGGGTGGTGGAGCCCGCGCCTGGGCGGGCCGGGCCGGAGGAGCCGTGGGTGACCTGGCCGTGCTCCCAGCCGACCACCGTGTCCATGGTCACCAGCGCGCCGGTCTCCGGTTCGGCGGCGACCACGGTGAGCAGGGTGCTCGTCCAGGCGTACCCGACGGTGTTGGCGAGGCTGCGTCGGGCGGCGTCGACCAGGCCGCGCACCGAGGCGTCGGGGAGGACGTCCTGGGGCAGCAGGGAGACGTTGTCACCCTCGGTGATCACCTTGCCGAGCAGGGCGAGCCGGAGCATCTCCGGGGAGACCGCGGCGAGCACCGCCACCGGGCCGCTCAGGGTCACCCGCCGGGCCGGGGCCACCGGGGCAGCGGCGACCGTCACCTGTCCACCGTCGCGCAGGCCGAGGTTGCCCAACGTGAGGTCGTCGGCGTAGAGCAGGGCGGCGCTGGCGGTCGGCTCGGCGGGCGCGACGATCCCGGCGGTGACCCGTCGACCGGTCAGCCGTACCGGGTCGCCGGGGCGCAGCGCGAGGGCGGTGAGCACCTCCGGGTGCAGCCGGACGATGCCGCGTCGGGCGTCCAGCGCGGCCGGGCGCAGGCTCGCGGTCAGGGTCAGGTCCGGTTCGGGCATCGCCCGACAGTAGCCGCCCGCCGCTCCGGACGCCCGGCGGTCAGTCGTCGTTGTCGAGCAGCGTCGGGTCGCGTCGGATCAACTCGGCCAGCCGGGCCGCCGGGTCGACGCCGGGCATCTCCCGGGCCGGTGGCGTCCAGGCCGGTGGCGTCCGGTCCGCAGGGGGCCAGGCCGGCGGTGGCGTCGTCGGGGATGGCCAGGCCGGCGGTGGCATCGCCGGGGATGGCCTGGCCGGGGATGGCATCGCCGGGGATGGCCTGGCCGGGGGGTCGATGGCGATCCGCGTGTCGGCGTCCGTCCGTTCGCCCCGAGCCCCGGCGTCCGTCCGCTCCACCCGCAGCGGGTACGTCCGCCCGTCGTACTCGATCCGCAGCACCACGGACAGTCCGGGCCGGGCGGCGACCACCCGGCGGACCGCCTCGGCCACCTCCTCCACCGGGTCGGACCCGCCGGCGGCGGACGCCACCGGCCCGGTCCACCCGGACCCGTTCCGGGCCGGTCCCTCCGGTGCCGCCCCGGGGTGCCCCGGCCCGGTCGGTGCCGCCCCGGGGCGTGCCGGCCCGATCAGCGCCGGCCCGATCAACGCCGGCCCGGGAGGCGTCGGCTCTGTCGTCCCCCGGCCGGTGGCCTCGAAGGCCAGGGTCGACGTGCCGTCGTCGACCTCCGCGCCCTGTTCGGCCGACCGGCGACGACGTGCCTCCTCACGGCGTGCCAGCCGGGCCAGTGTCTCGTCCAGACCACCTCTCATCACGCGTCCCCCTCTCCGATGGAAACGGTCCGAGCGCCGATTCGCTCAGGCGCCCTTCTCCCGAACCGCCCGGTCCAGCGCCCGGTCCAGGACGACCAGGAGGGCGTCCCGCACCGACAGCCGGTCCCGGGCGTCGAACTGCACCAGCGGTACGTGGTCACCGACCGCCAGCGCCCACCGGATCGCCCCCAACTCGTGCGTCAGCCGGCCGTCGAAGGTGTTCACCCCGACCACGAAGGGCAGGCCGGCCCGCTCGAAGAAGTCGATCGCCGGGTAGCAGTCGTCCAGCCGGGAGCTGTCCACCACCACCAGCGCGCCGAGCGCGCCCCGGGCCAGGTCGTCCCACATGAAGCCGAACCGGTTCTGCCCCGGCGTGCCGAACAGGTAGAGCTTCAGGCTCCGATCGATGGTCACGCAGCCGAAGTCCATCGCCACCGTGGTGGTGGTCTTCGCGCTCCGTGTTCCGGGGTCGTCCACCCCGATGCCGGCGCTGGTCATCTCGGCCTCGGTGGTCAGCGGGTCGATCTCGGAGATCGCGCCGACCGTGGTGGTCTTGCCCACCCCGAAACCACCGGCGATGAGGAGCTTGACCGGGATCGGTGGGGCCACGACCGGCCCGTTCCGGGTGGCCGTGGCCGGCGTGGCCGTCGGTGCCGCCGACGGCCGGTACGGTGGCGGCGAGGACGGATGCTGCGGTGGCGTCGGAGGGCCGCTCGCCGGTTGGCCGTAGCGGGCGGAGGCACTGTTCGCGGCGAGCCCGCCGAGCGGGGCGACCGGCCATTCAGGAGATCGCACGAAGTCCATCAATCACTCGCAGGATGAGGTCGGGGTCAAATGCGTCGTCGACGGCGCCGACGTGCACGTCGAGGTGGCCGGCGGCCCGCAGGTCACCGACCAGCACCCGGGTCACGCCGAGGTGCAGCCGCATCCGGGCGGAGATCTCCGCGACCGAGATCGGTTCACCGCACAGGGCGACGATCGCCTGCAACTCGGGAGCGAGCAGGGCCGGAAGGACGGCGACCCGGCCCTGCTCGAACCGGGCAGTGACCTGGGTTTCCAGGCCGATCGCGGGGTCCGCGCCGGCCACCCGTCCGGCGGTCAGCACGAACGGGCGGGGGCTGGCCGGCCGGTCGGTCTCCGGCTCGGGGGCAGGCGTCGGCGTCGCCGTCCCGCCCCCCGACGGGGTCCGCAGGTAGGGGCGGACCCGGACCAACGGTTCGGGTTCCGATTCCTCGCCGGCGGCGTCCCAGGTCATTGCTGAACGGCGTTCTTCAGCTCGGCGATCAGTCTCGGTGTCAACGCGCCGCCGGCCCGGCCGGCGAAGAGCGTCATCTCGTATGCGACGGTGCCCAGGTTGGCCGACCGGTCGGCGATCACGCCGAGCACCGAGCCGCTGCTGATCGCGGTGATCAACAGGTAGCCGTCGGCCATGTCCACGATCACCCGGTTGAGCCCGCCGAGCGCGTACCAGCTGGCGGCCCCGCCGGCCAGGCTGGTCATACCGGAGACCACGGCGGCGAGGCGTTCGGCGTTGGACCGGTCCTTGATCGAGGACATGGCCATCAGCAGCCCGTCGGAGGAGACCGCGATGGCCTCCAGGACGCCGGCCGTGCTGGAGGTGAACGAGTCCAACAGCCAGTTGAAGGTGCGCGCCTCCGGGCTGAGATCACCGGCCGGATGGTTCTGGTAGTCGACGTTCTCGTGTACGTGCGGGCTGGTCACCGTGTCGTTCCTTCTTCAGTGCGGCGGTCGGGGCGGACTTCGCGCAGAGCTCGGGCGACGCCCGTCTCGAACGCGTTGATGAGATCGCGGACCTCGCCCGGATCTCCCGGGTGCTGGCTGGGCGGTTGCCGGGGTGGCGAAACGGTCAGGTTGGCACCCGGTATCCGCCGGGTCAGCCGGGGTGCCGCCGGCTCGACGGGGTGTGCGGCGGCCGGCCGGGCCGCCTCGGCCCGGTGCACCCCGGACTGGAACTGCTCGACGAGGGCTCGGGCGGCGGCCGGGTCGGCGTGGGTGGCGTCCACCGGACCGACGATCGAGGTGGTCCGGGGCAGGCTGGCACCGGGTACCCGCTGCCGGATTCCGGGCAGTGGGGCCGGCTGGCCCGCGGGGAGCGGGGTGGGCTGTGGGACCGCCGCCCGGCTCGGTCCGGCGTCCACCGGGACCACCGCGGCGGTGCCGCGGGCCGGCAGGACGGTGCCGGAGTGTGCCGGCAGGACGGTGCCGGAGTGTGCCGGCAGGACGGTCGCGGAGTCGGCCGGCCCGGCTGTCCCCGGTCCGGCCGGGAGGGCCGTCCCGGGCCCGGCCGGTAGTGCTGTTCCTGGTCCGGCCGGTAGGGCCGTCCGAGGTCCGGCCGGGTCGGGTCCGGCCGGCACGACCGTCTCCGGGCCGGTCGGCGTGGTGCCGAACGCGTCCCAGGGGCCGGTGGCCTCCATGCTCCTGGTCGCCTTGCTGAGCAGCGTCGGGTCGAATCCGGGCAACGCCGTGGGGTCGACCACCGGCCGGGCCGGGCCCGCGTCGACCACGGCCGGTGTCCCACCGGTCCGCAGGCTGTCGGTGCCGGGCGTCCCGGCCGGGCCGGTCGCCCCCGGCCGGTCCAACGACGGGAGTACGGCGTGGCCGGTCGTCCCGGACCGGTCCCGCGACGGAAGCGCGGCGTGGCCGGTCGTCCCCGGCCGGTCCGGCGAGGGAAGTACGGCACGGGTGACGGGTCCGCCGTTCCGCCCGGTCGGGGCCTGCGCCAGGGCGGAGCGGGGGAGCACCAGGGTGGCGGTCACCCCGCTGCCGGCGGTCGGGGCGAGCTCCACCGTCCAGCCGTGCCGGCGGGCCAGCCGGCCCACCACGAAGAGCCCGAGCACCTCGGACGGGGCCAGGTCCAGCCGCTCCCGACGGGTGAACCGGGCGTTCTCCTCGGCCAGCCGTTGCCCGCTCATGCCGATGCCCTGGTCGATCACGGCCAGCCGTGCGCCGTCGTCGGTCGGCTCGGCGGTGACGACGACCCGGGTGTGCGGCGGGGAGAAGACGGTGGCGTTTTCCATCAGCTCGGCCAGCGCCAGCACCAGGTCACCGATGATCGCCGGCGCGGCGACCACCTCGGGTGGGACCTGCACGTCCACCCGGGTGTAGTCCTCGATCTCACCGAGGGCCAGCCGGACCACGTCGGCCACCGGAATCGGTGCGACGTGCGCGTCGTCGCCCGCCGCGCCGGAGAGCACCACCAGGCTGCCCGCGTTACGGCGCAGCCGGCTGGAGATGTGGTCGAGCCGGTACAGGTGTTCCAGCCGACCCGGCTCGGTCTCCTGCTGCTCCAACCGGTCGATCAGGGCGATCTGCCGGCCGACCAGGTTCTGGGTACGCCGCCCGACGTGGCCGAACATCTGGGCCACGTTGCGCCGGCTCGCCACCTGTCGTTCCACCAGCCGGGCGGCGGTGTTCTGCACCCGTTCGAAGGCGCGGGCCAGGTCGCCGATCTCGTCCCGGGCGCCCACGTCGACCGGGTCGAGGCGTACCGGTGGGGTGGTCTCCGACTCGTCGTCGGCGACCCGGACCAGCTCGGACTCGGCGACCCGGGCGACCCGGTCCGCGGAGCGGGTGAGCCGGGTGAGCGGCCGGGCCACCGTCCGGCCGACCGACATGGTGAGCAGGATCACCACGATCAGGATCACCACGATCAGGATGGTCACCCAGTACGCCCCGGCGAGCGCGTACTGCCGGTCGGCGCGTACCTCGGCGGTGACGTCGGCGACCAGCTTCTTCTCCACGAACTGGCCCAGGGTGATCATCGAGGAGACGGTGGGGAAGAGGGTCGCCACGTCCAGCCTGCCGATCGCCGTGGCCGGGTCCAGCGCGCTCTGGTTGAGGAAGTCCGGGCCGGTGCGGTTGGCCACCGCGACTTCCTCGAGGGCGAGCAGTTCGAGCTGCTCGGGGGTGACCAGGGCCTGGAGCCGGGCGCTGTCCTCCTCGAGGATGGCGAAGTTGGCCACGTAGGCGGTGATGGTCTGGTTGTTCGGCTTGGCGGCGACCAGCACGATCAGGGTGGCGCCGGCGCTGAGCCGTTCGCCGGTGCGCAGCAGGCCGTCCAGCGCCAGCACCTGCCGCCCGGCCGGGGTGCGGGTGTCCGCGTTGAGCCGCAGCCGGAGCGAGTCGATCAGGGCGGTGTGCACCGGCCCGTACCCGTTCATGAGCTGGTCCGGGCCGGTCTGCCCGGCCACCGCCGCCGTCCGGAGGGCAGCCAGCTGCCGTACCCCGTCGAGGGCGGTGTCGACCTCTGCCGGCAGCGTGTCTCCGAGGTCGGCGCGCAGGTCGGCGATCCGGTCGTCGACCTCGGCCATCGCCTGCACCAGGTCGGTGCGCTGGACCTGCCCGAGCAGCAGACCGACGGCGAGCAGGCGTTCCTGCTGGAGGTGCTGGAGGATGGTGCCGACCCGACCGGCGACCCGCACCCGCTCGGCGATGTCGCCGGCCTGCTGGGCCACGGTGGCCCGTTCCCAGACCACCGGCACCGTGAGCCCGGCCATGCAGAGCAGGGGGACCATCACGAGCAGGGCCAGCTTGCCCCGGATCCGGAGCCTACCGAGCAGCATCGAAGGGCCTCCACCGGTCGGGTTCGGGGCCCTGGCCCGCCGGCTGGAGCACCGGCACCGGCCCGGCCGGCAGGCGACCGGGCTGCGCCGGCGGCTCCCATCGGGTGGGCCCGGTCTCCTCGGTCTCCTCGGTCGGCTCACCGGGTGCGGTGCCGCTGCCCACCGGGGTGTCTCTCCGACGGGACAGCCAACCGCTTGCGCCGAGCGCCACCAGGAGCAGCCCGGCCACCCCGCCGGCGCCGAGGATCAGCAGGTCGTCGCCGTCGAGCTGGTCGATTCGCTGCTGGAGCAGCCGGTCCAACTCGTCGAGGATGACCGGCTGGAGCTGCCTGGCCGCGTTCTGCGCCTGGGAGCGGGCGCTGGCGAG
Organism: Micromonospora sp. NPDC051925; assembly: GCF_044548625.1. Taxonomy (NCBI): domain Bacteria; kingdom Bacillati; phylum Actinomycetota; class Actinomycetes; order Micromonosporales; family Micromonosporaceae; genus Micromonospora; species Micromonospora sp. NPDC051925. The sequence continues at coordinate 44,441 of NZ_JBIUCH010000011.1, forward strand.
CTTGGTCAGATCCACCGTCTGCGTCCGGCCGGTGGGCTGGGACAACGCACCCATCGCCTCGATCGCCCGCTGGTACGTGTCGAGCGGGGTGAGCACGCCCGCGCCGATGTCGGCGCTCTCCGAGGTGTCGACCACCGCCTGGAGGTCGTCGACCAGGTCGCCCGCCGGTTGCAGGGCGGCGAACCGGAGGGTGGCCAGTTCGGCGAGCGAGCGGGCCTGTTCGGCAGCGGGCCGCTGCTGCGTCAGGACGGCCAGGTCGACGAGCCGTCCGGCGGCGACCACCGCCTCCGGCATCTCCTCGCCGACGCCGTCCTGGAGGAAGTACGAGTCGGAGCCGGCGTCCCGGATCAGGCCGGAGGTCTCCCGCACCTTGCCGTGCAGGGCCAGCAACAGATCGGTGACCTCGCCGTACGCGGTGAAAGCGGCTTCCGGGTCGGTGAGCGACCGGCTGGGCAGGCCCTCCAGTTTCGCCCGTAGCCCGGCCCACCGCTCGGTGCTGCGCAACTCCTCGCCGATCCGGGAGTCGACCGTCGCGGCCTGCTCCACCGCCCGGTCCAGGGCGTCCCGGGATGCCGGTCGGCCGGCGACGGCGGCCGTCTGCGCGTCCACCAGCGCCTCGGTGACCGGACCGAGGGCGCGCAGGTACTCGACGCCGAGGCGTTCCCGTTCGGCCAGCTCACGGTCCGCGTCGAGGAGCCGGTGGCCCTGTACGACGAGGAACGCCACCGGCAGCAGCAGCGCGGTGGCGAGTAGCAGCGGCAACAGGCGGCCCGGTGTCCTGGGCCGTCGACGGACCCGCGAGGCGGGAACGGTCATGGTTGTCTCCTCCGGCGGCGGCGCAGGGGTTCGGGGATGGCGTGACACTTCGGTCCCGTGCGTCGGACCGGAACCTAATCGACGGGCGATCCCTGGCCAGAGGTCTGCGCCGGTCAGTTTTGCGTCACTTCGAGTGATGTGACGCCAGATGGACGCTCCCCATACGCTCCGTACTGTTGTCAAGGTGACATGCTCGTTTCCATAGTGTTATCGCGCCTTACGCGTGAATTCACGCGATCCGAACTCGTTCCGCGTGAACGCCGGGTGACCTTGTGCGGTTGACCTTCCCGGACGGACGATTGGCTGGCCAGGACGGACGTACGGCGGATCTCAGCCAATGCTCAGCTTTCGGGCCGTACCGTGAGCCGAATGAAATCGCCGTTGTCGGCCGCGCGGATCCGCCGTGCCCTGCCCACCGGTCGCCGAGCGGTCGCCGCGTCGATGGTCGTCGTCCTGCTGGCGGCGCTCGTCGGCTGGGCGGTCTGGCCGGACCGGCCGGGTTTCCGCACCGAGTCCACGATGCTCACCGTGCGGTCCGGGCCGGGCGGCGACGAGCCCGTCGACCTGGACACCACGCTGTACCTGCCGCGGGACGCGTCGACCGGCCGGAAGGCGTCGGCCGTGTTGCTGGCACACGGCTTCGGCGGCACGAAGGACTCCGTCCGCGCCGACGCCGAGGACCTGGTGGGTCAGGGCTACGCGGTGCTGACCTGGACGGCCCGGGGCTTCGGCCACAGCGGCGGTCAGATCCACCTGGACAGCCCCGACTACGAGGTGCGCGACGCCCAACGGCTGCTGGACTGGCTCGCCGCCCGCCCCGAGGTGCGTACCGACGCCGCCGGTGACCCCCGGGTCGGGGTGGTCGGCGGTTCGTACGGCGGTGGGCTGGCCCTGCTGCTCGCCGCCCAGGACCCCCGGGTCGACGCGATCGTCCCGATGATCACCTGGAACGACCTGTCCCGCGCCTTCCTGCCGGAGAGCACCGGCAAGCCGGCCACCGAGGGCGTGTTCAAGAAGGGCTGGGCCGGCATCTTCTTCGGTGGTGGCGGCAGCGCCGGATCCGGGCCGGCCGGGCTCTCCGGTGACACCGCCGCCGCCGAGCCGGAGGGCGCTCCCGCGTCGGCCGGTGCGCCCAGCCCACAGCCGGGCAGCGGGCCGGGCACCGGATCGTCGCGCGCCCCCGGGGCCGCCGCCGACCCGTCCTGTGGCCGGTTCGCCGCCGACGTCTGCGCCGCGTACCTGCGGATCGCCACCACCGGCCGGGCCGACCAGGCGGCGGTGGACCTGCTCCGGCGCTCCTCCCCGGCCGGCGCGCTGGACCGGATCGAGGCACCCACCCTGCTGGTGCAGGGCCAGGCGGACACCCTCTTCCCGCTGACCGAGGCGGACGCCAACGCGCGGGGCATCGCCGCCGCCGGCACCCCGGTCCGGGTGGCCTGGTTCACCGGCGGGCACGACGGCGGCGCCGGGCCGACGACCGACTCCGACCGGGTGAAGTACCTGACCGTGCAGTGGCTGGACCACTACGTCAAGGGCACCGGCGCGACGCCCGGCGACGACTTCACCTTCTCCCGGATCGCCGGCTTCGACGCCCTCGACCGGGGGCTGGTCGCCACCGGTTACCGCACCACCGACTATCCCGGCGTGACCGGGGACGCCCGCCGTGAGGTGCCGGTCGACGGGCCGGCCCAACCGGTCGCCAACCCGCCGAACGGCAACCCGGCGGCGATCTCGTCGGTGCCGTTCGCCGGTTCGCTCGGCTCGCTGCTCGACGGGGTGGCCGGCGACGTACCCGGTCAGCACGCCCGGTTCGAGTCGGCGCCGCTGACCGAGGCGGTGGACGTCGTGGGCGCGCCCACCGTCACCGTCCGGGCGGCGTCGGCGACCGGCGAGGCGGTGCTCTTCGCCAAGCTCTACGACGTCGACCCGGCCGGCGCGGCGACGCTGCCGGACGGGCTGGTCGCCCCGATCCGGCTGACCGGGCTACCGGCCACGATCGACGCCGCGCAGCCGGTGACTGTCACCCTGCCGGCGATCGTCCGGCGGGTCGAGGCCGGGCACCGGCTGCGGGTGGTGCTGGCCACCGCCGACCAGGCGTACACCACGCCGGTCGCGCCAGCTGTGCACACGGTGGCGGTCGACGGGCCGGTGAGCCTGCCGACGGTCACCGCCGAACCGATCCCGACCACCGCCACGGTGTGGCGGTGGGTGCTGGTCGGCCTGTTGGCCGCGATCGTGGTCGGGCTCGTCGTGGTCGTCGCCGTGGTCCGTCGCCGGCACCGCCGCCAGGACAACTCCATCCATCCCGAGTACGCGGGCATCCCGCTCGCCGTCCGCGACCTGCGCAAGGAGTACGCGGACGGCTTCGTCGCGGTCTCCCGGGTGGACTTCGAGGTGCACCCCGGTCAGGTGATGGGTCTGCTCGGCCCGAACGGCGCCGGCAAGACCACCACCCTGCGGGTGCTGATGGGGCTGACCCAGCCGACCGCCGGGGAGATCTACGTCTTCGGGCACCGGTTGGTGCCCGGCTCGCCGGTGCTGTCGCGGATCGGCGCGCTGGTGGAGGGGCCGGGTTTCCTGCCGCACCTGTCCGGTCTGGACAACCTGAAGGCGTACTGGCGGGCCACCGGCCGGCCGTGGGCCGACGCGCACTTCGACGAGGCGTTGGAGATCGCCGGCCTGGGCGACTCGGTGCACCGCCGGACGAAGAACTACAGCCACGGGATGCGGCAGCGGTTGGCCATCGCGCAGGCCATGCTGGGCCTGCCGGAGCTGCTGGTGCTCGACGAGCCGACCGACGGGCTGGACCCGCCGCAGATCGCCGAGATGCGCCGGGTGCTCCAGCGGTACGCCACCGACGGCCGGGCGGTGCTGGTCTCCAGCCACCTGCTGGCCGAGGTGGAGCAGACCTGCACGCACGCGGTGGTGGTGAACAAGGGCCGGATCGTCGCCTCCGGCCCGGTGGAGGAGATCGTCGGCGAGTCGCCGAGCACCCTGTTCGAGGTGACCGACCAGGCCGCCGCGCGGGCGGTGCTGAGCCGACTCGACGGGGTGCAGGTGTTGACCGCCGACGACGGTGGTGGGTTGGTCGTGGACACCAACGGGACGGCGCGCAGCGAGGTGGTGGCCGAGCTGGTCCGGGAAGGGATCGGAGTGGACCGGGTGGTGCCACGGCGTCGCCTGGAGGACGCGTTCCTCGCCCTGGTGGGCGAGAACTCTCGGGGAAGCGGTGACCGGTGATGGCGGGTTCTTCGGTGGGTTCGTTCGGGCCGGGTGGGGCGGCGGTCGGTTACCGGCCGTCGGTCACCCTGCCGTTCGGCGCGGAGTTCCGTCGGCAGGCGTCGCGGCGGCGTACCCAGTTGGCGCTCGGTTTCATGGTGCTGCTGCCGTTGATCATCCTGGTGGCGTTCCAGTTCGATTCCGGCAACGACGACGGCGGTGGGCAGGGCGAGTTCGGCAGCCTCGCCGACCTGGCCACCTCGGGTGGGCTCAACTTCACCCTCTTCTCGATCCTGGTGTCGGCGTCGTTCCTGCTGGTCGTGGTGGTGGCGCTGTTCTGCGGTGACACGGTGGCCAGCGAGGCGAGCTGGGGCAGCCTGCGTTACCTGCTGGCGGTGCCGGTGCCCCGGGCCCGGTTGTTGACGGTGAAGCTGCTGGTGGCGCTGGCGTACTCGGGGCTGGCCCTGCTGTTGCTGGCCGGCACGGCCCTGCTCGCCGGCACCCTGCGCTACGGCTGGAACCCGCTGAACAGCCAGGTCTCGGCCGAGCTGACCCCGACCGAGGGGCTGGTACGGCTGTTGGCGGTGCTCGGCTACCTGGCGGTCGTCCTGCTGGTGGTGGCCGGGCTGGCGTTCCTGCTGTCGGTGATCACGGACGCCGCGCTGGGCGCGGTCGGCGGCGCGGTGCTGCTGTGGATCATGTCCAACATCCTGGACCAGATCACCGCGTTGGGGGTGCTGCGCGACTTCCTGCCGACCCACTACAGCAGCGCCTGGCTGGGCCTGCTCTCCACGCCGATGCAGACCGACGACGTGGTCCGGGGCGCGATCTCGGCGATCAGCTACGCCACCCTCTTCTGGGCCCTGGCCTTCTGGCGCTTCACCCGCAAGGACGTCACCAGCTAGGCCGACGGCGAGTGCTTCGCAACGGGGCCGATGTTGCGGTATCGCCGGTCACCGGACACCGCAACATCGGCCCCACTGAGTTGACCATGAGGCTGCCTGACCCGTCCCGGGCGGATCGCTCATTCGGGCGTCGGCGCGCACCCGCCGCCGTGGCCGGCCGGGCGTCGGCAACGACCGGCCGCCCGTCGGTGGTGGCCGACACAGTCGAGCGGGGCGTCGCACCAGACCCGGGTACGCGTGGACTGCCGGTCCTCCTCGGAGAGCGTCGTCTCGCCGAAGTCGATGGCGAGCACGTGCCCGAGCGAGCGGCGCAACGCCATGGCCAACGCGGCGGCCTCGTCGACGCTGGTCAGCGTGGTCGGTAGGTGGATGATCCAGTGCGGGTCGTTCACCGGGGCCACCAGCTGTTCCTGGTCAGTCTCGTCGGGCGGCGGTCGAGGTGCCCCGACCCCCACCGGCGCAACGCCCCCCGGATACGTTCGCCCTCGGTGGTGGCGACGGTCAGGTCCCGGTGGAGCCGTTCCAGCTCGTCGGCGACCTGGTCGAGGAAGGCGTACACCTGATCGGGGTCGAGGCCGCGCCAACGACGGGTGCCGAAGGTGACGGCGCGGACGTGCGGTGGAAGTAGCCGCTGCCCGGCTCGATGGATCATGTCGTCTCGCCTCTCCTGGCCCGTCGGGGCACCGCTCCCGACAACCCGTCGGTGTACGACGCCAGCGCGGCGACGGCCGACGTCAGGCACTCCGCCATCAGGTCGAGCTGCTCGGCGGCGTGCTGCCACTGCCGGGCGGTCGCCTCGGTGGCCGTCTCGTCGCCGTGGACGGCGGCGCGGGGCTGCGACGAGGTCGGCAAGTGCCTGCTCAGGGTCGGGTCGTCGGCGGGGACGGCGGCGCGGAGCTGCTGGCCGGCGGCGGTGACCCGGGCCGGGAGCTGCCGAACCCGATCGGCTGCCGCACCCCACTGGCCGCACACGGTGTCCAGCACCTCGACCAGCCCGCCGATCGTGGCCGGCTCCTGCTGGCCGGCGGTGACCCGGAGCCGGCGTACCCCGTCGTTGACCTGCTGATCCACCTCGCCGGCCAGGTCGAGGGCGTCGCCGCTGCTACGCCGGGCCAGCCGGAGCGCCGGGTGCGTGCACCCCGCGCCGACACGTTCCAGCAGCACGGCTGCGGCGGCCACCCCGAGGTACGTCTCCCGCAGCTCGGCGGCCACCTGCTCGACCGCCCAGATCGCGCTGGCGACGGGCACCTCCGAACTCGTCTCCGACCCCGTCACATCACGTCTCCTTTGCCTGGGTGGATGCCGGGGCAGCGCGCCGACCAGCCCGGAGGGGGTTCCGGCTGTGGTGTGCGCACTGCCCCAGCGCTGTCCGGGTACGAGCCCCGGGGGATGAGTCGTCCCTGTTTTGCCGACGAGGGCCGCCTCGGTCTTCAACATATGATGCCTAGTGTTAGAGGTGCAACCCCTGACACGCTTAGAACTTGATGTCATAACAAAACGATGGTCAGATGGTGGTGCCGACGAGGGAGCACCACCATGTCCGTGACGCCTTACTACGTGCGTATCTCCGACGAGATCCGTGACCGGATCAACTCCGGTGATCTCAAGCCTGGCGACAAGCTGCCGTCAATCGCCGAGCTGTGTGCTCAGTACGGCGTCTCCACCCAGGTCATCCGTTCGGTGATGTTGACGCTGCGCGCCGAAGGACTGGTGGAGGGCCACCAGGGTCGCGGGGTCTTCGTGCGGAGTCGCACCGATTGACCACGTCCTTCTTGCCTGAGCATGGGGGGCCGCTGCTACCGAAGGGCGGCCTGTGGAGGTGGCACGACCCTGTCGAGTTGCCGTTCGAGGCTGAGGGGGTCGTCGAAGAACTCGACGTCGCTGACGGTGCGGAGTTCAGCGACGATCGCTGCGGGCCAGTCACGCGCCGAGCCGTCCAGCGCCGCGACCCGGCTCTCTCTCGCGATCTTCGACAGGCCGAAGACGTGATAGCAGTGCTCGGCTGCCTGGTCCGGGTCGCGCAGGCTGACGGCCTGGACGTACGCCGCCTTGCCATCATTGGCGACCCGCAGGGTGACCGAGCGGTTGCGCCCCGACTCCAGCGGAATCGGAGCGTCCCGCTGAAGCTCGCGGCTTCGCCCGGCCCAAGCGGTGACCCGGTCGGTGACCCGGTCGACGAATCTCATCCCCGCCTGTCGTGGGGCGAGCCATCGGAGCTGGTCGGCACGTAGCGAAGCCTGGGCGACATCAAGCACCAGCCTGCCCAGCTCGTCGGTGGCCCCGAAGGTCGTGATCTCACCGGGTGCCGCGTTGACCCCGTTGAGGCCGCCGCTGGCCATGATCTCAGCGAACGCCTCGGCCGCGCGGCCGGCGAACAGGTTCACCCCGGCCATCGCCAGAAGTGAGGCGGCGGCGGCACGGTCGGTCACCCGGTAGCCGGAGCCCATCGGCTCGACCAGCACCCGTACGCCGTCGCCGTCGCCGTAGGTCAGCGGCAGGTCGACCAGCAGGCCGTCGCCGTACGGCTGCACGACGGTGTTGTCGTTCACGGCCCGGAGGACAGCACCGATGACGTTCGTGGCGTCCACGATCATCTCCCTCCTCACGGCTCCTGCCAGATGAAGTCGTCCCCGATCGCGATGAAGCACTCCGCAGCGAACGCTTCCAGGATCGCACGGTACGTACCGGGTGCGACCCTCGGTTGAAGCGGAACGGCGGGGATGTCGTCCGGTTCGTAGGCCCCCTCTTCGCCGCCGCCGGGCTCGCTCCGGTGCTTGTGCGTGCCGGGAAATGGGCGATGGGGGGTGTTCAGACACAGGCGGCGGGCGGAGAAGCCCGAACGACCGTCGCCAGCGAGATACTGAAGCTTCGGCTCGCTCGGTTCCAGCTCGTTCACCATCATCCGGAGCCGGCACGGAGCGAGTGTTTTGATGTCGGTGTCGACCCGGATCAAGCCGTGTTTGATCACGGGGCTCTTGACGGACCAGGTGATGCCACCCATGGTTGTCGCTCCCGCAAGTGGCGACAGCAAGGTGCCCAGATTGGCGGCCGTCATCAAGGGGGACACTTGCCGACTCACGATCGGGGCCCTTTCCCGCCTCCAGAGGTGACGATGTGAAGCCACCTCGCTCCGTATCGGGTCGGACACTATCGGAGACAGTGGCGATGATGCAGGCCTGGCGCTCGTGTCGAGTCAGCAACCTGACATCGGTAGGAAGCGTCGTGCAGGGTGCCAACAGGCCAGGGTGATGTCGGTCAGGAGGGGCTGGGGAGGGAGACGGTGACCACCAGGCCGCCGGTGGGGCGGGGTGTCGCCTGCACGGTGCCGCCGTGCGCCCGCGCCACCGCCCGGACGATGGACAGGCCCAGGCCGAAGCCCCGGTTGCCGGCCACCCGTTCCCGGTTGAGCCGACGGAACGGCAGGAACATCGTCTCGATCTCGTAGCTCGGCACCACCGGCCCGCTGTTGCTGACCGTCAGGGTGGCCCGACCGTCGACCACGGCCGTCGAGACCGAGAGCCAGCCGTCCTCGCCGATGTTGTGCCGGGCCGCGTTCTCGACCAGGTTCTGGGTGAGCCGTTCCAGCAGGACCGGATCGCCGACCGTACGGGCCGGTGCCAGCTCGCGGGTGACGTCCAGGGTGGTCAGCCGGGCGGTCTGCTCGGCCACGTGGGCGGCCACCTCGGCCAGGTCCACCTCGGCGCGTTCGGCGAGTTCGTTGTCCGAGTCGGCGAGGGTGAGCAGCCCGTCGATCAGCCGCTCGTGGCGTTCGTTGACCGCCAGCAGGGTCTCACCGAGCTGCCGCAGCTCGGCCGAGGCGTCCGGCCGGGTGATCGCCAGCTCGACCAGGGAACGGTTGATCGCCAGCGGGGTACGCAGTTCGTGCGAGGCGTTGGCGACGAAGCGTCGCTGCCCGTCGAAGGAGCGGTCGAGCCGTTCGAGCATCAGGTCGAAGGTGTCGGCCAGCTCCTTCACCTCGTCGGTCGGCCCGGCCAGGGCGATCCGTTCGTGCAGCCCCCGGCCCGCGCCGTCCGCACCGGCGATCCGGCGGGCCGTACCGGTGATCTGCTGCAACGGCTGCAACGCCCGGCCGGCGACCAGCCAGCCGAACGCGACCGCGACGATGGTCACCACGGCCAGGGCCACCCCGCCCTGGGTGAGCAGCGAGTCCAGGGCGTCCCGCCGGGCGTCGTCCTGCACCTGCCGGACGAGGTTGCGCAGGTGTTCGGCCTGTTCGGCGTTGATCTGGACGCCCTGCGGCAGTGAGATCGACTCCTTGCCACCCGCCCCGCGCAGGTTGAACCCGAGGCCGTGGGTGAGCCGCTGGTCCACCAGCACGTACGTCACGGCGAGCAGCACCGTGCCGGCGAGCAGGAACAGGCCGCCGTAGATGAGGGTCAGCCTGGCCCGGATGGTCGCTTTCCTCATCGGATCTGGTACCCCACTCCGGGCACCGTCTCGATGACCGGCGGATCGCCGAGCTTGCGCCGCAGCTTCATCACGGTGACCCGCAGGACGTTGGTCAGCGGGTCGATGTGTTCGTCCCAGGCCCGTTCGAGGAGGTCCTCGGCGGAGACCACCGCGCCGTCGGCCCGCAGCAGCTCGGCCAGCACGCCGAACTCCTTACGGGACAGCGGCACGAAGTGTCCGTCCCGGGTGACCTCCAACCGGGCCGGGTCCAGGACTATCCCGGCCCGGTTCAGCTTCGGCGGGGCGGCCGGCCGGGTGCGCCGGGTCAGCGCGTGCACCCGGGCGCTCAACTCGACGAACGCGAACGGCTTGGTGAGATAGTCGTCGGCGCCGATGGCCAGGCCGGCGACCCGTTCCCGGACGGCGGCGGCGGCGGTCAGCATCAGGATCCGGGTGTCCCGCTCGGCGTTGACCAGGGCACGACAGACGTCGTCGCCGTGCACCACCGGCAGGTCCCGGTCGAGCACGACCACGTCGTACCCGTTGACGCCGATCCGTTCCAGGGCCGCGTCGCCGTCATACGCGACGTCGACCGCGAACGCCTCACGCCGTAGCCATTCGGCGATCGCGTCCGCGAGCAGCTTCTCGTCCTCGCACACCAGTACGCGCACCGTTACATCCTGGCCCATGCGGGGGTAACCACGGCGTTAACGTCACCGCTTATGCCCTGGATACAGCCTCAGGAGTTGACTTATCCCTAATGCCGGCTCTCTGCCGGCCGGAAGGGAGTGACGAACAATGCGACGAAGTCCGCTGAGCCTGCTCCTCGCCCTGCCCGTGGTGGCGGCCCTGGCCCTGACCGGCTGTCAGGCCGACGACTCCGACGACTCCGGGGTGGCCACGGCCGGTGGCGGTGGCGTGCAGCCCTCGCTCTCCGCCGCCGCCGGGATGAGCGACGAGGAACGTCAGCTCAAGTTCGCCGCGTGCCTGCGGGAACAGGGGCTCGACGTGCCCGACCCGGAGCCGGGGCAGAACGGGCCACGGTTCAACTTCGGGTCGGACGTGGACACGGCCAAGGTGCAGGCGGCGCTCCAGCAGTGCCGCGAGTACGCCCCCAACGGCGGGCAGCCCCGGCAGCTCGACGCCGACCAGGTCGAGCAGGTCCGCAAGCTCTCCAAGTGCATGCGGGAGAACGGCGTGCCGAACTTCCCGGACCCGGCTGCCGACGGGCGAGTCCAGCCCGGCCAGGCCGGCCTCGACCTCAAGGACCCGAAGCTGCGGGCGGCGTTCGACAAGTGCCGGGAGACCGTGCCCAACCTCGGTGACCGCCGGGGGACGTCATGAGCACCGCGACCCGGCCCGCCGAGGTGGCCGCCGACGATCCGGACGAGCCACCGGCCAGACGCGGGCGCTGGCGACCCGGGTTCCTGCTCGGCGCGGTGGTGGTGCTTGTCGCGGCGGTAGCGGGCACGGCGGTCACCTTCGCCACCGGCGGTCACGCCGACCGGTCGACGTCGACCGACCGGCGGCCACCGTCGACCGCCACGGTCACCCGGCAGACCCTGGTCGACCGGGAGACCAAGAACGGCGAGCTGGGGTACGGCACCCCGCGGGCCCGGGACAGCCGGCTGAGCGGGACGGTCACCTGGCTCGCCTCGGGCGGCGCGACGGTCAAGCGGGGCAGGACGCTGTACCGGATCGACAACGACCCGGTGGTGCTCCTCTACGGTGGCCTGCCGGCGTACCGGGTGCTGCGCGTCGACGTCAGCGGCACCGACGTCAAGCAGTTCGAGCAGAACCTCGCCGCGCTCGGGCACACCGGCTTCACCGTCGACGAGGACTTCACCTCGGCGACCGCCGACGCGGTCCGGGACTGGCAGGAGGACCTGGGCCTGCCGGAGACCGGCCAGGTCGAGCCCTCCCGGATCGTCTACGCCCCCGGTGAGGTCCGGGTGGAGAGCCACGGCGTGGAGGTGGGCGACACCGTCGGGGCGGGCAAGGTGGTGCTCTCGACCACCGGGACGGCCCGGCTGGTCACCTGCACCCTGGACGTCGAGGACCAGCGGCTGGCCCGCAAGGGTGCGGAGGTGACCATCACCCTGCCGGACGGCACCCGCAGCACCGGCAAGGTCGGCACGGTCGAGACGGTGGTGCAGACCTCGGCGGCGGCGTCCGGCCAGGACGCCCAGACCGAGACCAAGATCGAGGTCACGGTGACCGGGGACGACCCCAAGGTGCTGGCCGGCTACGACAAGGCGGCGGTGGACGTCGGCTTCGTCGCCTCGGAACGCGCCGACGTGCTCACCGTGCCGGTCGCGGCGCTGCTCACCCTCGCCGAGGGCGGCTACGGGCTCCAGGTGGTGGAGGAGACGGGCACCCGGATCGTCGTGGTGCGCACCGGGCTCTTCGCGGCCGGTCGGGTGGAGGTCTCCGGCGAGGGGGTCACCGAGGGGCTGACCGTGGGGATGCCCGGTGACTGAGCCACCCCGGGCCGCCGGCCCCGACCACGTGGTCGAGCTGCGGGACGTGACGAAACGGTACGGCGACACGGTGGCCGCCCTCGGTGGTGTGTCGATGACCGTCGACCGGGGTGCCCTGGTGGCCATCGTCGGCCCGTCCGGGTCGGGGAAGTCCACCATGCTCAACGTGATCGGCACGTTGGACCGGCCCAGCTCGGGCGCGGTCCACATCGACGGGTACGACGCCGCGCGGCTGTCCGACCGGGAGCTGTCCGCCCTGCGGGCCAGCCGGATCGGTTTCGTGTTCCAGCAGTTCCACCTGGCTGCCGGCGTACCGCTGGTGGAGAACGTGGCGGACGGCCTGCTCTATTCCGGCGTACCCCGGCGGGAGCGGCGGCGGCGGGCGGAGGCCGCGCTGCGGCGGGTCGGCCTGGGGCACCGGCTGGACCACCGGCCGCACCAGCTCTCCGGCGGTGAGCGGCAGCGGGCGGCGATCGCGCGGGCGGTGGTCGGCGAACCGCCGCTGCTGCTGGCCGACGAGCCGACCGGCAACCTCGACTCCAGCTCCGGCGCCGGGGTGATGGAGCTGCTGCACGAGCTGCACGCGGCCGGCACCACGGTCGTGGTCATCACCCACGACCGGGAGATCGCGGCGAGCCTGCCCCGCCAGGTGCAGATGCGCGACGGGTTGATCGTGGCGGATTCCGCCGCGCCGGTCGAGGAGGTAACACGATGACCACGACATCACCCCGGCTGACCGGCGGGGTGCGGTCGACCGGGGGTGGCCGGTCGGATCGGCTGCGGCCGGCCCGGATGAGCCCGCGTGACGTGCTGCGGGTCGGCGGCGTGGGGCTGCGCACCCGGCCGCTGCGGGCGTTCCTGTCCGCACTGGGCATCGCCATCGGCATCGCGGCGATGATCAGCGTGGTCGGCATCTCCTCGTCGTCCCGGGCCGATCTGGACCGGACGCTGGCCGCCCTCGGCACCAACCTGCTGACCGTCGCACCGGGGAGCACCCTCTTCGGCGCGGACGCCCAGTTGCCGGTCGAGGCGGTCGGCATGATCAGCCGGATCGGGCCGGTACGCCAGGTGTCGGCCACCGCCCAACTGGCCGACACCCCGGTCTACCGGTCGGACCGGATCCCGGCGGCGGAGACCGGCGGGCTGGGCACCCAGGCGGTCGACCTGGACCTCCTCGACACCGTCGGCGGCTCGCTGGCGAGCGGGACCTGGTTCAACGAGGCCACCGCGAGGTATCCGGCCACGGTCCTCGGGTCGGTCGCCGCCGAGCGGCTCGGGCTCGGCGCGGCCGGGCCGGAGATCCAGGTCTACCTCGACGGGCGGTGGTTCACCGTGATCGGCATCCTGCAGCCGGTCCCGCTCGCCCCGGAACTCGACTCGTCGGCCCTGGTCGGCTGGTCGGCCGCGACCACCTACCTCGGTCTGGACGGGCATCCGACCCGGATCTACACCCGCTCGGCCGAGCAGCACGTCGAGGCGGTCCGGGCGGTGCTGGCGGCGACGGCCAACCCGGAGCAGTCCAACGAGATCCAGGTCTCCCGGCCGTCCGACGCGCTCGCCGCCCAGCAGGCCACCGACGAGGCGTTCACCGGTCTGCTGCTCGGGTTGGGTGCGGTGGCGTTGCTGGTCGGCGGGGTGGGGGTGGCCAACACCATGGTCATCTCGGTGATCGAGCGGCGGGCCGAGATCGGGCTCCGACGATCGCTGGGTGCCACCCGGGGGCAGATCCGGACCCAGTTCCTCGCCGAGTCGTTGCTGTTGTCCGCCCTCGGCGGGGTGGGCGGGGTGCTGCTCGGCGGCCTGGTCACCGCCGGCTACGCCAGCTCCCAGGGGTGGCCGACCGTGGTGCCGCTCTGGGTGGTGGCCGGCGGCATCGGCGCGACCATCATGATCGGTGCGCTGGCCGGGCTCTATCCGGCGATCCGGGCCAGCCGGCTCTCACCGACCGAGGCCCTGGCCGCTCCGTGAGCGCAGCGGAGCGGCAGGTGGCCCGGCGGCAGGTGGCCCGGCGGCCGGTGGGGACCTCACCGACCGCCGGGCCACGTTCAGCCGGGTGGGGTCAGCGCCGGCTCACCCGGATCAGCTCCCAGCCACCCTTCGGGACGCCGGGCGTCGGGTCGGTGCGCAGGTTCATGGGGTTCGCCATCCCGAGGTAGAGCGTGGAGCCGTCCACGACCACCGTGCGTACGCCCTGGTTGAGCGGGTTGCCGAAGCCACCGGTGTCGACCGCGCGGGCGGGCCGCCCCGGCGCGTCGAACGACCAGAGGTCGGAGCCGAAGGTCGGCGGGCGGGTCGTCGTGCCGGCCGTGGGCGTCGGCATCTCGCCCTCCATCGAGATGTAGGCGAAGTCCATGGTGCCGATGTAGAGCCGGCCGCCGGCCACCGCCATCTTCCAGGCGTAGAGGTTGAACGGGTCGTCGAAGCCGGAACCGCCGTAGACCGGGGTCACCCCGGTGGACGCCGACGCCCAGGCGCCGACCCCGTTGTTCGCGGTCGGGTCGAAGGCCGGCAACGCCGACTCGCCGTAGAGCGTCTCGACCTGTTCGTGCGCCCCGCCGAAGTCCCGGCCCCGGAAGACGGCGAACGCCCGCTGGGTGTTCTGCACGGTGGCCTGGAGCTGTGCCTGGCTGCGCGGCGGGTACACCGACAGGTGCAGCGCGGTCGCCTGCAACGGCACGTGCATGGTGCCCCAGTAGAGCTGGCCGCCGAAGGAGGCGAGACCACCGAGGGCGTACGCCCGGCGGACCACCGGGTCCGGCTCGTACTCGGCCGCCGACCAGACCTGCGTCCAGTTCCCGGCGTCCTCCGGGTTCAGGCCGGGCGCACCGGAGGCCAGCGGCGGGCTCATCCAGATGCTGGACAGGTCGTTGGTGTCGGGGTCGGTGCCGTCGGTGGTGCCGGTCGCACCGAGATGCCGGGTTGCCGGAGCGTCGGCGGTGTCGAGGTGCTGGGCTGCCGGAGCGTCGGCGGTGAGGCGTGGGGCCGCCGCTA
>NZ_JBIUCH010000011.1:59358-261537 GCF_044548625.1 Micromonospora sp. NPDC051925
CGATGTCGACGGTGTCGAGGTGCTGGGCTGCCGGAGCGTCGGCGGTGAGGCGTGGGGCCGCCGCGATGTCGACGGTGTCGAGGTGCTGGGCTGCCGGAGCGTCGGCGGTGAGGCGTGGGGCCGCCGCGATGTCGACGGTGTCGAGGTGCTGGGCTGCCGAGCCCTCGACGACCGCCTTCGGCCAGGTCGAGACGTAGAGCCGGCCCCGGTGCTCGGTCAGGTCGGCGACCTGGGTGGGCAGGTCGGCGACCTCGGTGAAGGTGAACGGGTCGGTGCGGTCGCCGGTCCAGCGCAGCACCCTGCCCGCCTCGCCGCCGTTGGCGCCCAGTCCGACCCCGGCGTAGAGCACGCCACCGGCCACCGCCCAGTGACGGATGTTCTCGTACGCGGAGAGGTTGGTCGAACCGAGGTACCGGCCGGTGACGGTGTCGAAGGCGAACATGTTCACCCCGCCGATCACGCTCGGGCCGGCCAGCAGCACGACGCCCTGGTGTGCGGCGGCGCTGCGCAGCCCGGCGGTCGTGTTCAGCAGGTCCGCGTCGGCCGGGGAGGCGGAGGTGATGTCGGCGGTGCGTTCGGTGAGCCGCTCGGTGGCCAGGTCGTAGGTGTAGACCTCGGGGGTGCGGTGGTCGCCGAGGGTGGCCGGCCAGGCCGGGTTGTTCCGGGCGGGCTGGCTCTGGCCGAACTCGCAGGCGTAGTCGTCGTTGAGGATCGGTTCCCGGACCTGGTAGCCCTCGGGCTTCAGGCAGAGCACGTTCGCCCCGGTGCCGAACCAGAGCCGGCGGCCGGCCTGGGCGAGACCCCAGACGTACGACTGGTTGACCTTGGGCTGGCCCACCGCGCAGGGCGGTCCGGGCGGATAGTCGACGCCGATTCCGGCGAAGCACTCGTCGGCGGCGGCCTTGGCGAGCAGCCGTACCGACTCGGGCCGAATGTCGGCGCTGGCCGGGGTGGCGAAGGTGGATAGCAGAACCAGGACGACAAACGCGGGCAGTAGTCGTCCGGGCAGGGGAAGTCGACGTGGCACGGTGGTCCTTTCCGCGAACACCGGTCGGGGATGGCAGGGGCCAGGGCGGGAGGCGCTGGACCGCTTTCGACCAGGGGAGATGGGTGATCGGCGTGGCGCACGGGAATCCGGGTCAAGTCGGCGTCGAGCATCGACTGTCATGAATTGAATTGGTTTGGGTGGGCTGGCGGGCCGACGTGTCGGGGCAGGGTTCGTCGATAACGGTGGAAGGGGCTGCCGAATCGCCGTGGGCAACGCGGGAAAAGACTAACGCATTTCAATGTCCCGGCTCATTGTGGAAGATGTTAAAGAGTCTTGAACGGATCGACCTGGCCCGCCGGGTCGGGGGTGTGATCGTCTGAATGCATGTCGAACTGGCCCGACCGGGGCAACGACGGAAATTGATGATGCACGGGGCGGTTCGCTGGTGTCGCGGCATACCGTTGCCAACCGGCTGTTGCGGGGCACTGTCGGCAGGTCGTTCGGTGCCGGCAATGGTGCAGGGTCGACTGGGTCGCTGGTCAGGGGTGCTGTCGGGGTCGCCGGTCGAGCGCTCTCGACAACGCCCGCGATCAGCGGAAACCATGCCGGGCGTACGGGTCGTGCGGGTCCGCCGGGCGCGGTGCACCGGGGTGGTCCGGTCGGTTGGTCGGGCGGTGCGGGGCCGACCCGAGGTGACGTCCCGGTGGCCCCGTCGAATTGCGGGCATATTCATTTTCCGTAAACACCGGCTATGAACTTGATGACAGTTAATGCGAAGTTCTCAATCCGCGGGCAGTGATCGCTGGCGGCGGGCGCGGGGTGATGGTTGGCGCTCGGGGCGGTTCTCCGTGCGGAGGTGTCCGGGTCGTCGTCCGAGGGTGTTCCGGTGACTGTGGGCGGGTGGCCGCCGGGTCATGCCGGGTCGGCGTCGTCGCCCGGCCGACGCCCCGGCGTCAGGGTTGGTCGGTGTCGGTGGGCGGGCTCTGCGCCGCCGCCGGTGTCGAGGCCGTCTCGTCGGGCGGGGCAGTCCGACGTGTCGGGTGTGCGGTAGTGTCTCGCACGCGGATCTTCCCAGTAACAAGGAATTCATACATTCCTATGATTCCATGCCCCATCATGTAGGGGATCGATTCCCTTGCATGGAGGTTCCCATGAACGTGTCTCGGCTCGGCGGGCCGACTCTGTCGCTGTTCCGCATCGTCGTCGGCCTGCTGTTCACGCTGCACGGCCTGTCCTCGGTCTTCGGGTTGTTCGGTGGCAACCCGATGACCGGTAAGGCCATCCCGGTCGGTGCCTGGCCGGGCTGGTGGGCCGCGCTGATCCAGCTGGTCTGCGGCGCGCTGGTGCTGATCGGGCTCTTCGCCCGCCCCGCCGCGCTCCTCGCGTCCGGCTCGATGGCGTACGCCTACTTCGTGGTGCACCAGCCGCAGGACCTGCTGCCGCTGCGCAACGGGGGCGAGCTGTCGGTGCTCTTCTGCTGGTCCTTCCTGCTGGTCGCGGTGCTCGGCCCGGGTGCCTGGGCGCTCGACACGCTGCTCGCCCGCAGGCGTGCCGACTCCCCGTCGGCACCGGTGGTCGAGCCGAGTTCGGTGCCGGTCTGACACGCTGACCCGCGTCGCCGGAGCCTCGACGAGGCGGCCCCGGCGACGCGCCCGGTCAGGGGTTGTAGGGAGCGTCGGTGTGGCTCACCTCGGCGAGCGTGCTGCCGGAGAGCTTGTAGACCGACGTCCGCCGGGTGTCCAGCTCGGCCATGCCCCGGCCGGGGCCACGGGTCAACCAGACCACGGTGGCCCTGCGCCCGGCCACGCTGATCGAGACGACCGGGGTCCGGTCGCCGAGCTCGGTCAGCGCCCGGAACACCGGCACGCCACCGTTGTTGCGCCACGCCGCGAGGGTGTAGAAGGTGCCGGTGCCCCCGGAGTTGAGCGATACCGCGCCCACCGCGTCCACCGCGCCGTCCCCGTCGAGGTCGCCGATTCCGCACGCCTTCTCCAGCGTCACCCTGGTGCCGTCCTCGCCGACCCACTGTCCCTGGGCCAGCGGCAGGTAGTCCGGGTAGCCGTTGTAGGGGGTCTTGCTGCTGCCGAGTCGGGCGTCCGCCAGATGGGCGCAGGTCAACGGGGCCTTGACCAGGGCCGGGGTGGTGGGAGCGGTTGCCCGGGTGGTGGCGGGAGCGATCTTCGTCTGCGGTGACGGCGTCGCGCTGGTGGGAGTCGCCTCGGGGGTGGCTGCGCTCAGCACCGCAGTGGGGGAGGGCTCGGTGGGCGGGCCGGCCGTGGGAGTCGCCTCGGCCGCGCCCTGCTCACCCCCGCACGCGGCGAGCAGGCAGACCAGGGCGAGGGTCGTGAGGCTCGACGAGATCCGTCGCATGGGCGGGGGTCCTCTCTCGACGTCAGGTGCCCGCACCGTACTGATCGACGGCAATGCCGGTCATCGGCTCGACGGCCGGGCCGGACCGGCCTGTCGGAGCGCGCTCAGGGGCCGACCGGAGGGCCGATGTACGGGTGTGCCCGCTCCCCGGTGGGTCACGATCACGGACGTTCTGAGCTGGGAACTTCCTCGAAACATCGGCCGGCGTCGGCGCTGTCGGCGGGTAGGGGTTCACAACGTGGGAGCCGACTGGGCGATGGCCGGGAAGCTGCCTAGACTCGGTCGCACAACTGCATACCTCATCCAGAGGGGCTGAGGGATACGGCCCGACGACGCCCCGGCAACCACCCCGCGCGCTCATCGCTGAGCGTCCGGCGGGGCAGGTGCCAATTCCGTCCCCGCCGCAGGGTGCGATGCGGGGAAAGATGAGAGGACCCTCGACATGACGTCGACGCTCGCCGCCCCCGGTATCGACACCACCGTCAGCCCCGCCCGTGCCCTGGTCTGCCGCGCCTGTTCCGCCCGCTACCCACTCGTCGCGCAGCACGCCTGTTACGAGTGTTTCGGCCCGCTGGAGGTCGACTACGACACCGCCGCGCTGGCCACCGTCACCCGGGAGCAGATCGAGGCCGGCCCGCAGAACATCTGGCGGTACGCCGCCCTCCTCCCCGCCGGCCAGGACCCGACCACCCGGGTCACCCTCGACCCGGGGCTGACCCCGCTGGTCGCCGCCGGGCAGCTCGCCGCCGAGCTGGGCATCACCGCGCCGCTCTGGATCAAGGACGACAGCGCCAACCCGACCCACTCGTTCAAGGACCGGGTCGTCTCGGTGGCGCTGACCGCCGCTCGGGCGCTCGGCTTCCACCGGTTCGCCTGCGCCTCGACCGGCAACCTGGCGAACTCGGTGGCCGCCCACGCGGCCCGCGCCGGAGTTCCCTCGGTGGTCTTCATCCCCGGCGACCTGGAGCAGGGCAAGGTGATCACCACCGCCGTCTACGGCGGCGAACTGGTGGCCATCGACGGCTCGTACGACGACGTGAACCGGCTCTGCGGCGAGCTGGTGGAGACCGACGAGTTCGAGGACACCGCCTTCGTCAACGTCAACGTCCGGCCGTACTACGCCGAGGGTTCCAAGACCCTCGGGTACGAGGTGGCCGAGCAGCTCGGCTGGCGGATCCCGGCCCAGGTGGTCATCCCGATGGCCTCCGGCGAACTGCTCACCAAGATCGACAAGGCGTTCACCGAACTGGTCGAGATCGGCCTGGTCGAGGCGCCGGCCGGGGGCTGGAAGGTGTTCGGGGCCCAGTCGGCCGGGTGCAACCCGATCGCCGCCGCCCTGCACGCCGACACCGACACCATCACCCCGGTCCGGCCGACCGGCATCGCCAAGTCGCTCAACATCGGCGACCCGGCCGCCGGCCTGTACGCCCTGGAGGCGGTGCGGCGTACCGGTGGCTGGATGGAGTACGTCGACGACGACGAGATCCGCGCCGGCATCCGGCTGCTGGCCCGGACCACCGGCGTCTTCGCCGAGACGGCCGGTGGGGTGACCGTGGCGGTGCTGCGCAAGCTCGTCGAGTCCGGCCGGCTCGACCCGACCGCCGAGACGGTCGTCTTCAACACCGGCGAGGGTCTCAAGACCATCGACGCGGTCGCCGGTCAGGTCGGCCCGACCCACCGGATCAAGCCGTCCCTGCGTGCCGCCCGCGACGCCGGCCTCCTCTCCTGACCCACCACGTCCCGTCCCCCCGTCCTGCCGTCCCGCCGCACGCGGCGGGACGGCAGGACGGGGATCGGGTGGGGTGATCGACTCGCTTGGGTGCGTACTGCGGTGTCAGCCCGCCGGGACACCGCATCATCGGCCCAGTGGTGTCGATCAAGCGCGGCCGGGGCGGTCCGGTCCGGGGTGGTCCGGGGTGGTCCGGGGCAAGGGGGTCCGGGGTGGGGCGGGTTGATCTTTGCGTGACCGGGTTTTCGCGGTGAGTGGCGAAAACCCACCGGGAAGGACTTGACGGCAGGAACCGGACGGCGCAAGATGCTCCGTGCGGGAGGGCTTTCGCCGGAGACTTTTCAAGTTCTTACGACCCAACGCCGGAGGCGTTGTGCGAACGTCCCTCCCGACCAACGTGTGAGGGGGCCAGCGGAAATCCGCTGGCCCCCTTCGTCATCCGCGGGGAAGACTCGCGGCGTGGACCTTGACATCGCAACAATCGATCCGGCCGACCAGTCGACCCTCGATGCGGCCTACCGGATCGCGGCGGCGGCCGGGGCGGTGGACGAACCGGATCTGCCGCCGCTGTGCCGGCGACGGTTCGAGGCGCTGGTGCGGCATCCGATGCCCGGCATCGACACCCGCTGGTCGGTGGCGCGCCTCGACGGGGTGCCCGTCGGCTGGGTCCGCGTCGACCTGCACCTGCTGGACAACATCGAGAACGCCGGCGTCGACCTGGTGGTGGATCCGGCGTACCGGCGGCGGGGGGTGGGGCGGGCCCTGTTCGCGTACGCCCGGCGACAGCTCCGGGAGGCCGGTTGCACGCGGGCGGTCGGTTCCGCGGTGGCCGCGCTGCCGGGGGAGCAGGAAAGGGAACTGCCCGGGGCCGCCTTCGCGGCGGCCCTCGGCGCGAAGGCGGCGCTCGTCGACGTCCGCCGTCGGCTGGACGTCGCCGCGCTCGATCGGCCCCGGTTGGCGGCCCTGCTGGCCGACGCGCGGGCCGCCGCCGCCGGCTACCGCACCGTGCGCTGGCAGGGCCATCCCCCCGAGGAGTACGTCGCCGACCTCGCCCACCTGGAGGGCCGGCTGCTGGCCGACGCCCCCCTCGGAGACCTCGCGTGGGAGCCGGAGAAGGTGGACGCCGAGCGGATCCGGGGCATGGAGCGGGCGCTGGACGCGCGGGGAATCCGCCGCTACAGCGTCGCCGCCGTGCACGAGGGGTCCGGCCGGTTGATCGGGTGGAGCCTGCTCAGCCTTGCCGCGAACACCACCCGGTACGCCCTGCAGCAGATCACCATCGTCGACCCGGCCCACCGCGGTCACCGGCTCGGCCTGCTCTGCAAGGCCGAGAACCTCGAGCACACCCTGGCGTACGAGCCGGAGCTGGACGTGATCGACACCTACAACGCGGCGGCGAACACCCACATGATCGCGGTCAACGAGCAGCTCGGCTTCCGGCCGGCGGCCGGGTCCACGGATTGGCAGCTGACCATCTGAGTGTGACACGCCCCTACTGATCTGGCTGTCATCTGTTGCATGATGGCGGGCATGACGGAGACCCCGCACCCGCTGTACGACAGGCACGCCGACACCCTCCACCGTGCGCTGACCGCGATCACGGAGCGGGGGTACTGGTCCGCCTACCCCGAATCGCCCAGCCCCCGGGTGTACGGCGAGACCGCCGCCGCCGACGGGAAGGCCGCCTTCGAGGCGTACCTCGGTGGCGACTTTCCGCTCGACCAGCCCGGCGCGGCCGACCGGGTCGCCACCGAGGCGAGCCCGTTCGGGCTGGCCCTGGACGTGCGCTACCCGCACCCGGGCGCGGACGAGCTGGTCGCCGCCGCCTCCGCGGCCCTGCCGGCCTGGCGTGACGCCGGTCCGCAGGCCCGGGTGGGGGTCTGCCTGGAGATCCTCGACCGGCTGCACAAGCACATCTTCGAGCTGGCCAACGCGGTGCAGTTCACCAGCGGCCAGGCGTTCGTGATGGCCTTCCAGGCCGGTGGCGCGCACGCGCTGGACCGGGCCCTGGAGGCGCTCGCCTACGCGTACGCGGAGATGACCCGGCACCCGGGGACGGCCGGTTGGGAGAAGGCCGCCGGCAAGGGCGACCCGCTGCGGATGACCAAGACGTTCCACGTGGTCCCGCGCGGGGTGGCGCTGGTGATCGGCTGCAACACCTTCCCGACCTGGAACTCGTACCCCGGTCTGTTCGCCTCGCTGGTCACCGGCAACCCGGTGGTGGTCAAGCCGCACCCCCGCGCCGTGCTGCCGCTGGCGATCACCGTGCGGTACGCCCGGGAGGTGCTCGCCGAGGCCGGCTTCGACCCCGACCTGGTGCTGCTCGCCCCCGAGGCCCCCGGCGAGAAGCTGGCGTCGACCCTGGCCCTGGACCCGGCGGTGAAGATCGTCGACTTCACCGGTTCCACCGAGTACGGCGACTGGCTGGAGGCCAACGCCCGGCAGGCGACGGTCTACACCGAGAAGGCCGGCCTGAACACCGTCGTGATCGACTCCACCGACGACTTCGCCGGGATGTGCCGCAACCTGGGCTTCACGCTGACCCTCTACAGCGGGCAGATGTGCACCACCTCGCAGAACATCCTGATCCCGGCCGGGGGCATCGCCACCGACCAGGGGCACCGGAGCTTCGACGAGGTGGCCGCCGGCATCGCCGCCACCGTCGGCAAGCTCACCGCCGACCCCGCCCGGGGCGTCGAGCTGACCGGGGCGATCGTCAACGACGGGGTGCTGGAACGCCTCGACGAGGTCACCAAGGTCGGCGAGGCGGTGCTGGAGTCGCGTACCGTCGCGCACCCGTCGCTGCCCGACGCGGTGGTCCGGACGCCGACCATCGTCAAGCTCGCCGCCGGTGACACCGAGGTCTACGGCCGGGAGTGGTTCGGGCCGATCTCGTTCGTCATCGCCACCGACTCGACCGCGCACAGCATCGAGATCATGCGGGCCACGGTGGGCGAGAAGGGCGCGCTGACCGCCGCCGTCTACTCGACCGACGAGGCGGTGCTGGACGCCACCGAGGCCGCCGCCGTCGACGTCGGGGTGCACCTGTCCTGCAACCTGACCGGCGGGGTGTTCGTCAACCAGTCGGCTGCCTTTTCCGACTTCCACGGCAGCGGCGCGAACCCGGCCGCCAACGCCGCCCTCACCGACGGCGCCTACGTGGCCAACCGCTTCCGCATAGTCCAAACCCGCCGCCCCGCCTAACCCCACCCCCGTCCGGTGGAATCCGGTGATCAAGAGGTTTACGTCATCCAGGAGCTTGCTCTTGACGTAAACCTCTTGATCACCGGGGAGGGAGGGGGAGGGGAGGGGTGGGGGAGGGGGAGGGGAGGCGGGAGGGAGGGGAGGGGAGGCGGGAGGGGAAGGGGAGGGGGTTAGGCGGGGCGGCGCATTTGGAGTTCGTTCAGGGCGGGGAGTTTGGGGTGGGGGACGCGTACGCCGGTGTCGGTGAAGCCCAGTCGGTGGTAGGCCCGGTAGGCGCGGTCGTTGCCGACCACGACCTCCAGCATCAGTTCGGACCGGCCGCAGGCGCGGGACCAGGCCGCGACCTCGTCGATCAGGGCGCGGAGCAGGCCGGTGCCGCGCCAGGAGGGGGTCACGTAGACCGCGTAGACCACGGTCAGGTCGGGCACCCCGGGGGCGGCGCTGCCCCCGGCGTGCCCGACCAGCCGGCCGCCCGGGTCGGCGACGAACTGGGCGGTGTGGCACCCCTGGGACACGTAGGCGATCCGGGCCGCGTACTCGGCGTGCGGGCGGGCGGCGGCCTCGGCGACGGTCTCCAGGAAGGCCAGGGGCGCGTCCGCGAGCATCTCCAGCCGCAGCGCCCGCATCCGGGCGGCGTCCTGCGGACGCACCCGGTGCACGGGGGCCGTCCTGGTCGCCGGCGGGGCCGGGGCGGATGTCATGTACGCATGCATACCGCAGCGATGGTCGCCAATGAGTGACCGGGTCGATACCCGTCTGATTTAGCCCGATTTGCGGTCGTGCGCCGTCGTCACTCCTCGTGTAGCGTGCGATTTCGGTCACCGATTCAGCGGCCTTCACCGATCGCCGAAACGGTGGTTCTCCGCTGTCGGCCCGCCGGCATCCCGGGGTTGTGGAACGCCGCGCAGAGTGAGGAAGTGCACCGTGGCACAGGGCACCGTCAAGTGGTTCAACTCCGAAAAGGGCTACGGCTTCATCGCCGTCGACGGCGGGCAGGACGTCTTCGTCCACTTCTCCGCCATCGAGATGGACGGCTACAAGGCGCTGGACGACGGTCAGCGGGTGGAGTTCGAGATCGCCCAGGGCCAGAAGGGCCCGCAGGCCGAACGGGTCCGCGTCATCGCCTGACCGCCTCCCCGGTCCCGTCGCTCGGGCACCCGGTCCCGTCCGTCGCGCCCGCGTGACGGACGGCCGCGCGGTTCCGTCCGTGGGGCCCCGGGCGAGGAGCGCGTGACGAGATCCCACCCGTCAACTACCCGCGTGACGGTTGGCGGCGCGGGTGAGTGCCGGGGAAGATCGTGAACCGTCCAGGCGTCCTCGCTGAGGAGGGTTCATGTCCGACCAGTCACCTTCGGGTTCGCCCGACCCCGCTGCCGGGTCTCCGGGTGGGCCGTGGGGGCCACCGTCCGGGCAGCCGCCCTGGGGTCCGCCCGCGGCCGGGTCGCCGGCCTGGGTCTACCCGGCCGCCGGCAACCTTCCGCCCGGCGTCGGCCCGTACCCCGGCTTCCCGCCGGGTGGTGGCTATCCGCCGGGCGGGGGTGGCTACCCGCCGTACGCCGGAGGTGACGCCTGGGGCCCGCCCGACCCCCTGGTCAACCCGCCGCACGCCGGGCTGGACGGCTGGTTCGCCCGGTGCACCGGCGCGTTGCGCCGGGGCTGGCGGATCCTGCTGCCGTTGATGCTGCTCACCCAGGCCGTGCCGGCGATGGCCGTGTCCCTGCTCTCGCTCGGCATGGGGCCGGACGCCGCACCGCTGCCCGCCGACGGCTCGCTCCCTGACGGCTACCTCAGTGACCTGGCGATCTATGGGGTCTCGGTGATCCTGGTCGCCCTGGCGTTCGGGGTGGTGCAGGGCATCGGCTGGGCGGGCGGCACCTGGGTGGTGGCCCGGCAGGCCGCCGGTCAGCCGGCCGACCTGTCCGGCGCGCTGCGCTACGGCGCGCGCCGCTGCCTCGGGCTGTGGGGCTGGATGCTGGTGCTGGGCGTGCTCATCGGGGTCGGCGTCTGCCTCTGCCTGCTGCCCGGCATCTACCTCGCGTTCGCCCTGGCCCTGGCCGGCCCGGTCTACCTGTTCGAGGGGCAGAATCCCGTCGGTCGCTCGTTCCGTCTCTTCCACGACCGGTTGGGCATGGTGCTCGGCCGGGTGGCGCTGGTCGCGGTGGTGGTGATCCTCGGCGGCATGCTCGGCGGGGTGGTGGAGTCGATCGGCACCCTGCCGTTCGGCACCGACCCGTTCACCGCGCCCGGCACCGCCGTCGGTGCGGTGGTGGTGATCCTGGTGAGCGCGGTGCTGGTGGTCCCGGTCTACCTGGTGCAACTGGTCGGACTGGTCGTGACGTACGCCGAGCAGCGGGCGCACGAGGGATCGGTGAACACCGCGCGACTGGTGGCGGAACTTGGCTGACCGGCCCGATCGTGCTTGCACTCGGCAGGGGAGAGTGCTAAACAAGTCATTGGCACTCGCATACGCTGAGTGCCAATGGTCGGGGCGGTAGGGCCACGGTCACACCGACGTCTCGATGGCGTCGGGTGGCACATGGCCGGTCGTCGCGGGCTGTCCGGCCCGACCGAGGAGGACGTCGTCGTCGCCAGGTGGCGACGTCCCCAAGGTGCGTACACCAGGCGGCCCGTCCGGGGCACAACACCCGGGTGGCCCGTGAGTGTCCAGGAGGACAACGCCGTATGGCCAAGATGATCGCGTTCGACGAAGAGGCTCGCCGCGGCCTCGAGCGGGGCATGAACCAGCTCGCCGACGCCGTGAAGGTGACGCTCGGCCCCAAGGGCCGCAACGTGGTGCTCGAGAAGAAGTGGGGTGCCCCCACCATCACCAACGATGGTGTGAGCATCGCCAAGGAGATCGAGCTCGAGGACCCGTACGAGAAGATCGGCGCCGAGCTGGTCAAGGAGGTCGCCAAGAAGACCGACGACGTTGCCGGTGACGGCACGACGACGGCGACCGTCCTGGCCCAGGCCCTGGTGCGCGAGGGTCTGCGCAACGTGGCCGCCGGTGCCAACCCGATGGCCCTGAAGCGGGGCATCGAGGCTGCCGTGGCCAGCGTCTCGGAGGAGCTGTCCAAGCTCGCCAAGGACGTCGAGACCAAGGAGCAGATCGCCTCCACCGCCTCCATCTCCGCCGGTGACAGCACCGTCGGCGAGATCATCGCCGAGGCGATGGACAAGGTCGGCAAGGAAGGCGTCATCACCGTCGAGGAGAGCAACACCTTCGGCCTGGAGCTTGAGCTCACCGAGGGCATGCGCTTCGACAAGGGCTACATCTCCGCGTACTTCATGACCGACCCGGAGCGTATGGAGGCCGTCTTCGACGACCCGTACCTCCTGATCGTCAACAGCAAGATCTCGTCGGTGAAGGACCTGCTCCCGATCCTGGAGAAGGTCATGCAGTCGGGCAAGCCGCTGCTGATCATCTCCGAGGACATCGAGGGCGAGGCCCTGGCGACCCTGGTCGTCAACAAGGTCCGGGGCACCTTCAAGTCGGTCGCCGTCAAGGCGCCGGGCTTCGGTGACCGCCGCAAGGCCATGCTCGCCGACATCGCCATCCTCACCGGTGGCCAGGTCATCAGCGAGGAGGTCGGCCTCAAGCTGGACGCCGTCGGCCTCGACATGCTGGGCCGCGCCCGCAAGGTCGTGGTGACCAAGGACGAGACCACCATCGTCGACGGTGCCGGCGACGCCGACCAGATCCAGGGCCGGGTCAACCAGATCCGGGCCGAGATCGACAAGAGCGACTCCGACTACGACCGTGAGAAGCTGCAGGAGCGGCTGGCCAAGCTGGCCGGCGGCGTCGCGGTGATCAAGGTCGGCGCGGCCACCGAGGTCGAGCTGAAGGAGCGCAAGCACCGCATCGAGGACGCCGTCCGCAACGCGAAGGCCGCCGTCGAGGAGGGCATCGTCCCGGGTGGTGGCGTCGCGCTGGTGCAGGCCGGCAAGACCGCCTTCGACAAGCTGGACCTGACCGGCGACGAGGCGACCGGCGCGCAGATCGTCAAGATCGCGCTGGACGCCCCGCTGCGGCAGATCGCCGTCAACGCCGGCCTGGAGGGTGGCGTGGTCGTCGAGCGCGTCCGCAACCTGGACGCCGGTCACGGCCTCAACGCCGCCAGCGGTGAGTACGTCGACCTGCTGGCCGCGGGCATCATCGACCCGGCCAAGGTGACCCGGTCGGCGCTGCAGAACGCCGCGTCGATCGCGGCGCTCTTCCTCACCACCGAGGCCGTCGTGGCGGACAAGCCGGAGAAGACCCCGGCCGCCCCGGCTGGCCCGGGTGGCGGGGACATGGACTTCTGAGTCCAGCTCCACACGCCGACAGGGGCGGGCCGCGCGAGCGGTCCGCCCCTGTCGGCGTCCGTGTCCGTGTCCGTCCGTGTCCGACGGGCGGCAACCGGGCGCTCCCGGCTCCAAGGGGATCCTGGTCCACCGGCCACAGGTGCCGCAGGCAGACGGACGGGCCACCGGGTTGAGGGTCGCCGGGCCGCCGGTCGCCGGGCAGCCGGGTCGCGGCAACGGGGTCAGCCCCGGGCCGCCCGCACCGCCGCGTACGCGTCGACCAGCCCGGCGCCGGTCGCCGCCGTTGTGCCGCAGCCGCCACCGGCGGGCCCGGCCGGCTGCGCGGTGTCCCGCAGGATGCTCCGGGTCCGGGCCAGGTCACCGACCAGCGCCGGATTCGCCGACCACATCAACGCCACCACGCCCGCCACCTGCGGGGTGGCCATCGAGGTGCCGTCCTGCCTGGCGTAGCCACCGCCGGGCATCGCGGACAGGATCTCCGCCCCCGGGGCGACCAGGTCCGGTTTGGCTGCCCCGCCGGGGGCGGGACCTCGGCTGGAGAACTCGGTGACGGCCCGGTCCCGGCCCACCGCGCCCACCGTCAGCACGTCCGGGTACGGCGCCGGCGGGTCGACGATCGACCCGCAGTCCGGGCCGGTGTTCCCGGCGGCGGCCAGCACGAGGATGCCCGCGGCCTCCAGCGCGGCGGTCGCCGGGCGCAGCGCACCCGGGTCGCAGCCCTCCACCGGCGGGCACCCCCACGAGTTGGTGAGCACGTCCGGGGCCCGCTCCGGCCGGCCGTCGGTGAACGGGTCACCACCGGCCGGGAAGGGGGCCAGCATGAACTGGAGGCAGTCCAGGTAGTGGGCCGGGTTGCCCAGGTTGCGGTCGAGGTTGACGCAGCCCACCCACTGCGCGCCGGGGGCCACCCCGATGCCGTCGCGGCCCACCGCGCTGCCCGTGGTGTGGGTGCCGTGGCCGCCGGAGTCGGTGGGGATGCGGGTGTGCTCCCACGGGTCGTACCAGGAGTCGTCGCCGCCCCGGAAGCCGGCGGCCAGCGCCGGGTGGGTGCCGTCGACCCCGGAGTCGGAGCTGCCGATCACCACCCCGGCACCGGTGACGTCCAGCTCCGACCAGACCCGGTCGGCACCGACCATCCGGATGTTCCACTCCGGGCCGGTCGGTGCGGGCCGGTCGCCCCTGCTGACCGGTGCCGGTGCGGGCAACGGCCGGAGTCGCTGGCTGACCAGCACCCGGGCCACCTCGGGCCGACGGGAGAGCCAGGCCCGTACCGCCGGTCCGCCGTCCGTCTCGATCGCGTTGACCAGGTAGTACGGCGTCGGGTCGAGGCGCAGCCGGGTCAGGTCCCGGCGTAACGCGCCCTGGGTTCGCTCGGCGGTGGACACCAGCCGGCGGTAGACCTCGGCGGTCCGCGCGTCCCGGCCCGCCCGGCCGGGCGTACCGGCGGGGATTCCGGTCAGGTCGGCCTGCTCGCGGAGCACCACCAGGAGCCGCTCGCCGTAGAGGCCGGGTCGGCCGGCGGCCACGTCGACCACGCCGACGGTGAGCAGCAGGACGGCTGCGGTCGACGCGGCGACCAGCCGGCTCGGGGCGTGCCCGCGTGGCCGGGCGAGCAGCACCCCGTACCCGATGGCCAGGGCGACCGCGACGGCGAGCCCGACGCCGGTCGCGACCGCGACCCAGTACGGCACGTCGCGGGTGTTGGCCAGCAGGATCGAGATCTCCTCCGGGTCGGTGAGGGCCAGCGGGCCGAACACCGCCAGGCCGACCAGCCAGCGGACCGGTGCGGACCCGGCCGGTGCGCCGGCCCGCCGGGCCGCCACCTGGCACGCGCCCAGGACGAAGCCGAGCGGCGGGACGAACAGCAGCGCGGGGAGTTGGGCGCCGGACTGGCCGGTGCCGGCGCCGAGCAGCAGCAGGACCACCCCTGCGACCAGGCCGCCGACCAGCACCGTACGGGCGGCCCGGGGTGGCCCGTCGCCGGCGAAGGGGGACCAGAACCGGTCACCCAGCAGCGTCCCGGCCAGCAGGCCGACCGCCGTCGCGGCGAGCGCGGCGAGCACCGTCTCCAGCAGGCCACCCAGCGCGCCGAGCCAGACCCACGGCAGCAGCAGGGCCAGCCCGGCCGCCATCGCCAGCAGGGTGACCGCCCGGGGTCGCCCGGCGTCGCCGGCCGGCTCGGCCCTGCCGACCGCACCACCCGGAGATCCGGGCCTGCCCGGATGGGCCGGGTCGACCTGATGGGCCGGGTCGACCTGATGGGCCGGGTCGACCTGATGGGGTGGACGGACCGGTGGGGTCGCGGTGGCCTGCCCGGCGACGACGGCCCGGCGGGGCAGGCGGGCGGCCAGCAGGGCGAGCAGTGCCGCCGTCGCGGCCAGGGCAGCCAGGTACAGCTCGTGGTGCACCGGCGGCAATGCCCGCAGCGACCCGAGCGCGAGCAGGGCGAGCGCTGCCGCAAGCCAGCCGCGCCCGGTGGTCCGGACCGTCGCCGCCCGGGGGAGCAGCGCCAGCAACAGCGCGGGTACGCCGACCAGCAGGGCGGTGACCAGGGCAAGTGCTGGCCAGAGCCACACCCACCGGTCCTGCCCGATCGCCACCAGCACCTGCTCGGCCGCCCACCCCCCGGCCTGGAGCAGCACGCTGACGGTGACCACCCAACCACCCGTCAGGGCAGCCGCGACGATCGGCCACGGACCCGGGGGGCGGTCCGGGCGGGGCGGAAAGCCGTGACCCGGTGGCGGCGGTGTGTCGGCCAGCATCCGGAAACAGTACGACGTCCACCGCCCCACGCCGCGCTACCACCGGCGACGGGTGCGGTGTTGATCTCGACGGCGGTCGGGCCTGCTGCCGGCGGGGCCGGGCGGGTTACGGTGAACGGGTGCGTGACCCCAATGTGACCCGATCCTCCGCTGGTCAACTTTCTCCCGAGCGCCGCGTCGCGGACCTGCGCCGGCTCCGTGCCGAGCGGTTCGACGTGCTGGTCATCGGCGGTGGGGCGACCGGCGCCGGTGCGGCGCTGGACGCCGCCTCCCGGGGGCTCAAGGTCGCCCTGGTCGAGGCCCGCGACTTCGCCGCCGGCACCTCCAGCCGGTCCAGCAAGCTGATCCACGGCGGCCTGCGCTACCTGGAGCAGTTGGAGTTCCACCTGGTCCACGAGGCGCTGACCGAGCGGGGCCTGCTCGCCACCCGGCTCGCCCCGCACCTGGTCCGGCCGGTCCCGTTCCTGATCCCGCTCCCCGCCGGCAAGGGGCTGCGCGACCTGCCGGCCCGGCTGTTCCGCCGCTCCTACTACGGGGCCGGGGTGGCCGCCTACGACGCCTTCGCCGGGCTCTTCGGCACCGGCCGGGGGATGCCGCTGCACCGGCACCTGACCCGTGAGGGCGCGCGTCGGGTCTTCCCCAGCCTGCGGGCCGAGGCGCTGGCCGGGGCCATCCGCTACCACGACGGCCAGGTCGACGACGCCCGGCTGGTGGTGACCCTGGCCCGCACCGCGGCCAGCCTCGGTGCCACCGTGGTGAGCAGCGCCCGCGCCGTCGGGCTGGTGCGGCAGGCCCGGGAGGTCACCGGGGTCCGGGTCCGCGACCTGGAGGCCCCCGCCGGTTCACCGGACGCCGAGTTCGAGGTACGCGCCCGCACCGTCATCGCCGCCACCGGAGTGTGGAGCGACGACATGTCCCGGATGCTCAACGACGTCGGGCTGCGCCCCGGCATCCGGGTCCGGGCCTCCAAGGGGGTGCACCTCGTGGTGCCCCGCTCGGCGATCACCGGCGAGACCGGGCTGATCGTGCGGACCGCGACAAGCGTGCTCTTCGTCATCCCCTGGGGCGGGCACTGGATCATCGGGACCACCGACACCGACTGGCGGCTCGACCGGTCCCATCCGGCCGCTTCCGCCCGCGACATCCAGTACCTGCTCGACCAGGTCAACACCGTGCTGGAGCGGCCGTTGTCCAGTTCGGACATCGAGGGCGTCTACGCCGGGCTGCGCCCACTGCTGGCCGGTGAGGCCGACTCCACCTCCAAGCTCTCCCGGGAACACGCGGTCTTCGAACCGATGCTCGGGCTGCTGCTGGTGGCCGGCGGCAAGTACACGACATACCGGGTGATGGCCACCGACGTGGTCGACCGGGCCGCCCACCGGCTCGGCGGCGTACGGCCGTCGCGCACCGCCGACCTGCCGCTGCTCGGTGCCGACGGATACGCCTCGATGTGGCGGGACCGGGCCGACCTGGCCCGCCGGCACGAGGTCCCGGTCGGCGTGGTCGAGCACCTGCTGGAGCGGTACGGCACGCTCACCCTGGAGCTGCTGGCGCTGATCGCCGCCGATCCACTGCTCGCCTCCCCGCTGGCCGGCGCACCCGAGTACCTGGCCGCGGAGGTGACCTATGCTGCCCAGGCCGAGGGGGCGCTGCACCTGGAGGACGTGCTGACCCGGCGTACCCGGATCTCCTTCGAGACGACCCACCGGGGCCTCGATTCGGCCGGGCACACGGCGGAGTTGATGGGTGCGGTGCTCGGCTGGGACGCGGCCACCCGGGAACGGGAGGTCGCGCACTACCGGGCCCGGGTCGAGGCGGAGCGGGAGTCCCAGCTCATGCCGGACGACGCGACCGCCGATGCGGCCCGACTGGGGGCGCCCGACGTCCGGGGCTTCGCCGCCGACCGGGGTGTCGACGGCGTCGAGGGGGGCCACGCCGAACTCCCGACGTCCTCCCGCTGACCGGTCCCGTGACGGTTCCACCCGCCGATGCCGGGCCGGTCGGCCGGTTCCGGACGTCATCTCCGTGGGATAGGTTCCGGCGCGTGGTTCCCCCTCAGTGGTCACGCGCGCTCGTCGTCCCCGCCGTCACCGTCCTGACGGTCACCCTGGCCGGCTGCTCGATGTTCAGCTGGGACGGCGAATCCACAGCGGAGCCCAAGGGCGGGACGACGACATCCCCGGGTACGACCGCGAACCGGGTCAGTCTGGTGCAGAAGCTCGGCGACGACGGTCCACTGCGGTCGCTGACCGTCGAACCGGACGGCCGGTGGGAGTGCGACGACTGCGCCGGAGACGGGGTCACCTCGACCGGCTCGCTGGACGCCGAGCAGGCACAGCGGTTGCAGAAGATGCTCGCCGACCCCCGGCTGGCCCGGGAGACCGACCAGGTTCGCCAGTACCGGGCGAGTTGCATCGACGCGTTGACGTCCAGCCTGCTCACCACGGCCGGGCTGATCACCTCGCAGGACTGCCCGGGTGAGGAACGACCGGCGGTGGCCGGTGAGATCCTGCTCCTGCTCACCCAGGCCACCCCGGCCGAACCCACCCGCTGAGCCGCCACCCCACCCGCTGAGCCGGCCCGCGTCGGCCCGGACGCCGCCACCGCGGAGCGGGTCGGGTCGGGTCGGGTCAGAGCACCTTGCCCGGGTTGAGCAGCCCGGTCGGGTCGAGCGCCGCCTTGATCGCCTGGTGCACCCGGACGCCGACCGGGCCGATCTCCCGGGCCAGCCAGTCCCGCTTGAGCAACCCGACGCCGTGTTCGCCGGTGCAGGTGCCGCCCAACTCCAGGCCGAGCCGGATGATCTCGTCGAAGGCGCGCCGACCGCGTTCCAGGCTCGCCGGGTCGGCCCGGTCCACCACGATGTTCGGGTGCAGGTTGCCGTCCCCGGCGTGGCCGACCACGCCGATCGGCACGTCGCACTCGACGGCGATCCGGGCCACCCCGTCCAGGAGGGTGGCGAGCGCCCCCCGGGGCACCGCCACGTCGTCGATGATCAGACCGCCGTTGCCGTCGGGATAGGTGTCCGTCGCGAACCTCTCCATCGCCGGGTGGGCCAGCCTGCGGGCCTGGAGCAGCGCCGCCGCCTCCACCGCGTCGGTGGCCGCGTACACCTCCTCGGCCCCGGCCGCCGTGCAGACCTCGGCGATCCGGGCCAGGTCGTCCGCCGCCCGGGGGCCGGTGTCGGCGGCGGCGAGCAGCAGCGCCTGGGCGTCGGTGCGCAACCCCATCGGCCGGTACGCCTCGATCGCCCGCAGGTGCGTCCGGTCGAGCAGCTCCAGCAGGCTCGGGGTGAGGCCCTGCGCGGCGATCCCGGCCACCGCCGTGCCCGCCTCGGCGGTCGAGCCGAAGACCGCCACCAGGGTCAGCGACTCCTCGGGTGTCGGCCGCAGCGACACGGTGATCTCGGTGATCACACCGAGGGTGCCCTCCGCGCCGACGAAGAGCCGGGTCAGGTCGTACCCGGCCACCCCCTTGGCGGTACGCCGGCCGGTGCGTAGCACCTCGCCGGAGGCGAGCACCACCTCCAGCCCGAGGACGTACTCGCTGGTCACCCCGTACTTGACGCAGCACATGCCGCCGGCATTGGTGGAGACGTTGCCGCCGATGGTGGAGGACTCCCAGGAGCCCGGGTCCGGCGGATAGTAGAGGCCCTGCGCACGGACCGCCCCGGCCAGCGTGGCGTTCACCACGCCGGGCTGCACCACGGCGATCCGGGCCACCGGGTCGATCTCCCGGATCGCGGTCATGGCGACGGTGCTCAACACCACCGCGCCGTCCACCGCGTTCGCCGCGCCGGCCAGCCCGGTCCGCGCCCCCTGCGGCACCACCGGTACGCCGTGCCGGGCTGCCGCCCGGACCACCGCCACCACCTCGGGCGTGTCCCGGGGGCGGACGACCACCAGCGGCGTACCGGCGGCGCAGAGGTCCGCCTCGTCGCGTCGGTGCAGCCGGAGCAGATCCGGGTCGGTGAGGACGGCCCCGTCGCCGAGGGCCGCCCGCAGGTCGTCGAGGAGGGGGGAGCCAGCCATGCGGCAGAGGCTAGCCGCCGGCTAGATTGGCCGCCATGCTGTACCTGGACCGGCCCGCCTGGCCGTGGCGCGGTCGGCTCTGGTCGCACCTGATCAGTGACGTCTCCCCGGCCGAGCTGCACGCCTTCGCCGAGACGCTCGGGGTGCCCCGGCGGGGCTTCGACCGGGACCACTACGACATCCCCGCCGACCGGTTCGCCATGGCGGTGTGGCTCGGTGCCCGGGTGGTGCCCAGCCGGGAGATCGTCCGCCTGCTGCACGCCTCCGGCCTGCGCCGCCCCAAACACCTCACCCGTCTCCGGCACCCCGCCCACCCCTGAACGTCGACTGGGCGGCGGCCGTCCGTGGTCACGCCGGGTGGGCGGCGGCGGTCAGCTGACGGGACGGGTGGGTGGTGGTCGGCGCAGGGCCGTCAGCTCGCGGCCGAGGTTGGCGCGGGCGGGTGACTCCCAGCGGTCGGCCAGCGGGGACAGGCGGAAGAGGGTCGGCAGGGCGAGCAGACCGTCGAGGACCTTCGCCCGGCCGGCGCGGAAGTCGGGCTCCGGCACGTGCGCGTACTCGGCGCGGATCGCGGCGGCGTAAACGTCGTACACCTCGGGGGGTGTGGCCAGGATCGCCAGGTCGGCGTCGCAGAGCAGCGCGCCGTCGCGGTCGCCGGGGGTGACCGTGTGCCCGGCGGTGAGCAGCACCAGCCGACGGACCTCGGCCACCGTGGCGGCCGGCACCCCGAGCCCGGTGAGCAGGGTGCCGGCCAGCGCCGCGCTGGCCCGCTCGTTGGCGTCCCCGGCGGCGCGCGGGTCGTAGACGGCGTCGTGGGTCCAGGCGGCGAGCGCGACCCGCTCCGGCCGGTCGGCGAGGTCGGCGTGCCGGTCCACCAGGTCCAACACCGTCCGCAGGTGGCGCTCCGTGTGGTAGCGCCGGTGCGGCTCCCGCCAACGGGCCAGCAGGTCGGCCCCGGCGGCGGTCAGTGCCGCACCGTCGGCGGCCCCGGCGGCCCGTGCCACCGCCCGCCAGCGGTCGATCAGCTCGGTCACCCGCACGATTCTGCCGCACCTCCGCAGGGGATGAAGCCGCGTGACGCGGGTAGTCCCCGCCATGGCCGTGGCCCGGGACCGACGACCGTCGCTGCTGCGCCGCGCCGGGCTACCCGACGGCGGGACCGACGTCGACTCCGCCCGGATCGCCGAGGCGATGGGTCATCTGCGCCACCGGAGCCGGGCGACCCTGCACGATCGGCTGCACCAGGTCCGGATGGCGATGGGCCTGGCCGTGCAGGCGGGCCTGGCCGCCGCACTGGCCTGGATCGTCTCGCACAAGCTGCTGCACAACCCGCAACCGGTCTTCGCGCCGATCTCGGCGGTGGGCACCCTGGCCGCCTCCGTCGGCCAGCGGCTGCGCCGGACCGTCGAGCTGATCGTCGGGGTGGCGGTCGGGGTGGCGGTCGGCGACTTCCTGATCTACTTCCTCGGTACCGGGGGATGGCAGCTCGGGCTGGTGGTGACGTCGGCCATCCTGCTCACCACCTTCTTCGGGGCGAGCGTGGCGGTGGTGATCCAGGCCGCCGCCACCGCCGTGCTGATCGTCACCCTGAGCCCGTCGACCGAGGATCTGGAGCTGCCCCGGTTCGTCGACGCCTTCATCGGTGGCGGCATCGCGCTGCTGGTCACGGCGGTGCTGTTGCCGCTCAACCCGCTCCGGGTGATCAACCGGGCGGCCCGACCGGCGCTGGACCTGCTCGCCGGCCAGCTGGACGTCTGCGCGCAGGCGCTGCGGGACCGGGATCGGGCCGCCGCCCAGCGGGCCCTGGACCGGCTCCGGGAGAACAAGGAGGAGTTGGCCGCCTTCACCGAGGCGATCGAGGGGGCGAAGGAGACCAGCACGCTCTCCCCGGCCCGGTGGCACCGGCGCAGCGAACTGACCCACTACGCCGAGGCCGCCGACCCGATCGATCGGGCGATGCGCAACAGCGGCACCCTGATCCGGCGCTCGGTCACCATGATCGAGGACGACGAACCGGTGCCGGAGCCGATGCCGGACGCGGTGGCCCACCTGGCCGAGGTGGTCCGCCTGCTGCGCCACGAGTTCGCCGTCGGGGCGGAGCCGGAGGAGGCGCGGGAACGGTCGCTGCGCGCGGTCAGCGAGGCGGGCCGGGCGTACGACCAAGGGGTCGGCTTCTCGGGCAGCGTGGTGATCGCTCAGGTCCGTACCACCGCCAGTGACCTGCTGGTCGCCTCCGGCATCGACCAGGAGGAGGCCAACCGGCTGGTCCGGCAGTCCTTCGGCGAACACGAAGGCGCGGGTGGGGGTCCGGCCGCGCAGAACGCCACCCCGAAGCCTCCGACCGCCCCGCCGCTCGGCTGACGCCACCGGCACCTGTCAGCGGGTCGGCTGACGACTCCGGAGCGACCGGCCCCGTGGGCCGGGGGTGACTACGCTGATCCACATGGCCGACACCCCGCCCGGCGGCCCCCCGCCGCCGCCCGCGCCCGCCGTACCGTCGCCGGACGCCGCTGCGCCCCGAATGCCGCTGCGTCGCCTCGGCTGGCGGCGGGTCCTGGCGCTGGCCGGGGTGGTGCTGCTGATCGCGGCCTGCGCGGTCTACATGCTCTATACGCTCGGCGCCAACCTGGGCCTGGACGCGCTGCTGGTCGGGGTGGCCGCGGCGGTCCTGCCGGTGCCGGTGCTGGTGGCCTGTTTCCTCTGGCTCGACCGGTACGAGCCCGAACCGCTCAAGTACCTGATCTTCTGCTTCGCCTGGGGCGCGTTCGTCTCGACCGCCGCGTCGCTGACCGTCAACAACAGTTTCGCCGCCCTGTTCAAGGACTGGGGGGTGTCGTCGTCGCTGACCGGGGTGCTGGTGGCCCCGTTCATCGAGGAACTGACCAAGGCGCTCGGCCCGATCCTGCTGCTGATCTTCCGACGCCGGGAGTGGTCCGGGATCACCGACGGTCTGGTCTACTGCGGGCTCTCCGCAGTCGGGTTCGCCATGGTGGAGAACATCCTCTACCTGGGCGGCCTCGGTTACGCCTCGGGTGTCGACCAGTGGGGGCCGGCCACCGGCGTCCGCAACGTCATCGTCATCTTCATCTCGCGGATTCTCTTCTTCGGCTTCGCCCACCCGCTGTTCACCTCGATGACCGGGGTGGGGCTGGGCATCGCCGCCCGGACCGCCGACCGGCGGGTACGGGTGCTCGCCCCGATCGCCGGCCTGCTGTTGGCGATGATGCTGCACGGCACCTGGAACCTGATCCCGACGCTGGTCCAGGCCACCGGCCAAGCGGTGATCTTCTTCTACGGCATGGTCGCGGTGATGGTGCCGATCTTCTTCGGCATGGTCGGCTTCGCGGTCTGGCTGCGGGCCTGGGAGGGGCGGCTCACCGAGCGGACCCTGCCGGACTATGTCCGGGCGGGCTGGTTGAGCCCGCCGGAGGTGGCCGCCCTGGGCAGCCTGGGCCGCCGGCACGCCGCCCGGACCTGGGCCCGCCGGGTGGGCGGGGACGCCGGCCTCCGCGCGATGCGCGGCTACCAGTTCGCCGCGACCCGGCTGGCGCTCCTGCGCGACGGGATGCGGCGAGGGCTGGACCGCAAGCCGGCGGAGCGGGACCGCACCCTGCGGGAGGAACGGCAGTTGCTGGAGACGATCGCGGCGTACCGGTCGTTCTTCGTCGGCCGGGACCCGCAGACGCCGGTGGGGGTCTGGGACGGAGTGCGTTACCACCTGCGTTTCCCGGACGGTACGCAGCGCGCCGTGGACGCCCCGGACTCCCCGGTGGTGCCGATCCCGGTGGTGCTGGCCCCGCCACCGCCCCCGGCCTACCCGGCCGGCTACGGCCCACCCAGGTGGTACGGCCCCCGTCCGGCCGCCCCGTGGCCGCCCGGCCGGCACTGACCGGCAAGCACCTGACGGCACCGAGGTCTCCGGTGGACGAGCTCTCGACCAAGAAGGCCGGCTGTGCAGAGACCTCGTGACCACGGTGACGGTGACGGCGGCACGATCTGACCGACACGCGGTGCTCACCGCGATCAGGCGAAGGCGACCTCAGCGGGCCTGTCCCGCGCATGCGCCGTACGCCGCTGTCGCTTATCCGCTTCCACGCGAGAACCGTTCCGCTTTATCTGAAATGCTTCTCGCTGTCGCTAAACCTCTCTCATGCGACGAATCAGTCGAATACTCTGCAAATCGCCCGCAAGGTGACAATACGTCACCGTTGGGTGTCTGTGGGTGTGTCTGAGGCGGCTCTCGGGAGGGTTCATGAGCAACAACCGACGGCTGCGGCGAGGGCTGAAGCGTGGCCGTGCCGCATCAGGGCTGAGCTCTGCCCTGATGGTAGTCGGGATGACGGGGGGCCCCGCCGCCGCAGCGCCACCCCTGGAAGCGGAATCGACTTCCCATGGCGTGCATATCGGTACGCCCGGTCCGCTCGGCCAGTACGGCGGGTGGCAGTCGTCCTGGTTGACCGTCCGCCAAGACACTGGTGGGCCTGACGATTCGTGGGACAACTACCCGGGCGGGCCACCGGACTGTGGCCCGCAGGGCTGGCAGGGCCCGTGGGCTGGACACGACGGGGGCAAGAAGCCTAAGCACGGCGGCAAAGGCGTTCAAGGGGCCCAGGGCGCTCAAGGAGCTCAAGGCGAGCAG
Organism: Micromonospora sp. NPDC051925; assembly: GCF_044548625.1. Lineage (NCBI taxonomy): Bacteria > Bacillati > Actinomycetota > Actinomycetes > Micromonosporales > Micromonosporaceae > Micromonospora > Micromonospora sp. NPDC051925. The sequence goes on from NZ_JBIUCH010000011.1 coordinate 83,387, forward strand.
GGCGCTCAAGGCGAGCAGGGCGCTCAAGGCGAGCAGGGCGCTCAAGGCGAGCAGGGCGAGACCGGCGCGCAGGGTGCGCAGGGTGCGCAAGGTGCGCAGGGTGTGCCCGGCGTTCAGGGCGCGCAGGGTGCTCAGGGTTTCCAGGGTGACATCGGCGCGCAGGGTGCGCAGGGTGATGTCGGTGCACAGGGTGCGCAGGGTGCTCAGGGTTTCCAGGGTGACGTTGGTGCGCAGGGTGTGCCCGGGGTTCAAGGTGCGCAGGGCGCGCAGGGTCTCCAGGGTGACATCGGCGCGCAGGGCGTGCAGGGTGTGCCCGGTGCGCAGGGCGCGCAGGGTGCTCAGGGCGCGCAGGGTGATGTCGGTGCGCAGGGTGTGCCCGGCGTTCAAGGTGCGCAGGGTGATGTCGGTGCGCAGGGTGCGCAGGGTGTGCCCGGCGTTCAGGGTGCTCAAGGTTTCCAGGGTGACATCGGCGCGCAGGGTGCGCAGGGTGTGCCCGGTGCGCAGGGCGCGCAGGGTGCTCAGGGTGCGCAGGGTGTGCCCGGCGTTCAGGGTGCGCAGGGTGCTCAGGGTTTCCAGGGTGACGTTGGTGCGCAGGGTGCGCAGGGTGATGTCGGTGCGCAGGGTGCGCCGGGCGCTCAGGGTGCGCAGGGTTTCCAGGGTGACGTTGGTGCGCAGGGTGCGCAGGGATTCCAGGGTGACATTGGTGCGCAGGGCGCTCAGGGTGCTCAGGGTGCGCAGGGATTCCAGGGTGATATTGGTGCGCAGGGTGCGCAGGGTGCGCAGGGATTCCAGGGTGACGTTGGTGCGCAGGGTGTGCCCGGCGTTCAGGGCGCGCAGGGTGCTCAGGGATTCCAGGGTGACATCGGCGCGCAGGGCGCGCAGGGTGTGCCCGGCGTTCAAGGTGCGCAGGGTGCGCAGGGATTCCAGGGCGCGCAGGGTGACGCGGGCCCCCAGGGTGCCCAAGGTGCGGTGGGCTTGCAGGGCGTACAAGGACCGCAGGGCGACACGGGCGCCCAAGGCGCCCAAGGCGCCCAAGGCGCCCAAGGCGCGCAGGGTGCCCAGGGAGTGGCGGGCAACGGAATCCAGGCCGCGTACATTCAGGGCCCGCTGACTGTGATTGCGGACACCCCCGTTGATTTCGGATGCGTTCCCGGAGACATCGCTGTCGGCACCGGATACCAACTCTCGGGTGCGGGCGTCAACCCGGTGTTGATCCAGCCGCTCTCGATCAGTGGCTACCAGTTCACCTTTACCGGTGGAGGTGCCGACATCTGGGTGTCCTGCATCTCACCCACCACACCGGTGGCGTTTGCGCCTGCGGCCGACACGTCGGGGCGATCGACGGCCGACAGTAGCAATGCCAGCCGGTCGGACCGCAAGTCGGACCGCCCCGTTACCGTCAAGGAGAAGAAATGAGCACGCGTCAGATGCTAGGTTCACTCGCCTGTGGTGCGGTCCTGCTGGCCGGAGTCCCGGCGTGCAGTGAGAAGCCTGCTGACAAGCCGCAGGCGAGCAGTTCAGCCAACAGCGACAAGGCGAACGCCGGAACCTCGTCGGCGGATCTGCTGAAGCTCGGTGTCGAGCAGGGCCAAGCCGGTGACCTCGACGCGGCGAAGGCCACCTTCGAGAAGGTGCTTGCCACCGAGGCCAACAACAAGTTCGCCTGGTTCAACCTGGGCTTCATCGCCCAGTCGCGTAACCAGGCCGACGAGGCGATCAGCAACTACGACAAGGCATTGGCGGCCGACGCCAACTACAAGCCGGCCCTCTACAACAAGGCCATCGCACTGGAGGGTAAGGCTCCGACGACGTCGATGGACATCTACCGCAAGGTCGTGTCGATCGACAAGAAGGCGTCCACCGCCTACCTCCGACTGGGCATGCTGCTGTCCCAATCCGGTGACGAGGCGGCAGCACGGGACGCCTTCAAGGCGGCGATCCGGTTGGACAAGGGGCTCACCTCGACCGTCCCGGAGAAGTACCGCTCGGACTCGACCACCCGGTCCTCTAGTACGGAGGGGCGGTGACCGGCTCGATGCACACACCGCGCGTGACGGTCTTCACGGGGAGCAACCGCACCCGTTTCATCGACGAGTGTTTCCGATCGCTGGTGGCGCAGACCTTTACCGACTGGGAATGGGTGGTCATCCTCAACCAGGGGTCGCGTTGGCGGCCGGAGCGGCACGACGATCGGATCCGGCTCATCGTGCAGGACAACCTGAACGGCGTCGGTGCCGTGAAGGGGTACGCCTGCGCCGAGGCTGCCGGAGACATCCTGGTCGAGCTCGACGACGACGATCTGCTCAGCAGCGACTGTCTGCAGGAGATAGTCGACGCCTTCGACTCCTACCCGGAGGTGGGGTTCGTCTACAGCGACACCGCGCAGATCCAGGAGGACGGCGGCCGGTGTGAAGATCGTTTCGCGAGTTCCTTCGGCTGGCGGCACTACGACGAGAAGGTGGACGGCCGTGAGGTGCTGGTCTGCCGGGCGTTGCCGCCGACGCCGCACAATGTGAGCTACATCTGGTACGCGCCGAACCATGTGCGGGCCTTCCGCCGGGACATCTACGAGAAGGTCGGCGGGTACGACGAGTCGCTCGACGTCGCGGACGACGCCGATCTCATGGCTCGGATCTACCAGGTGAGCGATTTCCACCACATTCAGAAATGCCTGTACCTGCAGCGCATGCATCCCAAGAACACGCAGCGTATCCCGGAGGTCAATGCCCGGATCCAGCAGCGAACGGTGGAGATCTACGACCGGAACGTTCAACAGAACGCGCTCGCCTGGTCGCGGCGGCAGGGCCTTCTGGCGCTCGACCTGGGTGCGGCCCACAACAAGCCGGAAGGCTATCTCGGTCTGGACTGCCACGACGGAGCGGGCGTCGACCTGGTCTGCGATGTGACGAAGGGGGTCGATCTGCCGGACAGCAGCGTCGGGGTCATTCGGGCGGTGGATTTCCTGGAACACATCCCGGACAAGATCGCACTGTTCAACGAGTTGTACCGACTGCTCGCGCCGAACGGAATGCTGTTGTCGCTGACACCCAGCACCGACGGTCGGGGCGCCTACCAGGATCCGACGCATGTGGCGTTCTACAACGAGAACTCGTTCTGGTACTTCACGGACGCCAACTACTCCCGTTTCGTGCCTGAGATCAGATGCCGATTCCAGGCGTCGCGGTTGGTCACGTACTTCCCGAGCGAATGGCACCAGTCGCACAACATTCCGTACGTCTCCGCGAATCTCATCGCGATCAAGGGCGACGCGCTGCGCAACGGCGGCCTGCTGAACATATGAACTGCCGGGCGGGGCGAGACCCAGCGCCCCGCCCTGACCGGTCTGCTCACGTCCGGCCGTCGACCGGTCAGGCCATCAGGCTGGTGAGGAAGTCGCCGAGGCCCTGGGCCATCGCCATCAGGGCCGCCCCGATCCCCTTGAACAACTGCGCCGCCCCGTCCGGGCGGAAGGCCATGAAGTAGATCAGGAAGGCGACGCTGCCCCAGAGCAGCACCCTTTTCACGAGTATCGGCATCGTCCCTCCCCAGGGCGTCCGGACGCGCCTGACTTCCCGCCGAGAAGCAGGACAAACCGGGAAGCCGGGCAACCGGGGAAGAGGAGGAGGCCGGGAAGCCGGAGAAGCCGCCCCCCGGAGGCGGCGGGAAGCAGGGCGAACGGCGACGCCCGATCGGGGGGTACGTCTACAGGTAGAGGCCGGTGCTTCCGGTGGACTCGGTCTCCACCCGTTCTGCGGCGACGGCGTGCACATCCCGCTCGCGGAGCAGCACGTACCCCCGGCCGTGCAGTTCGACCTCGGAGCGGTCGTCGGGGTCGAAGAGCACCCGGTCACCGGCGACGACGGCGCGGACGTGCGGCCCCACCCCCACGGCGGTGGCCCAGGCCAGCCGCTTGCCGACGGCGGCGGTGGCCGGGATCACGATGCCTGCGGTGGAACGGCGTTCGCCTTCGCTGCCGTCCACCTTCACCAGCACCCGGTCGTGCAGCAGGCGGATCGGCAGGCCGGCGTCGAGACTATGGTCGGCGGTCACGCCAAGACGCTACCGCGTGGCCCGGTGGCGTCCACCCGGTGGTTGAGCCGATGCGGCTCGGGGCAATGTGTGGCGGAACTGTCCTACGGTGGCGGGCACACGGACGTACCCTGTCCGGGCCGTCGTGGTGGGCGACCCGGTTCCATCCTGAGGAGGTGCGCTTGAGCCGTTTTGAGCGGGTACGCGGTCGGCTGCTCCGTGCGTACGAGTCCGGACGAGAGGCGGTTCGCGCGGGGCGTGCCGATCCGGCCGACGACCCGGAGGGGGCCCGGGTGGCCTCGCCCGCGTCACCCGGCCCGGCGGCGGCTCCCTCGGCGACGGTGGTCGGTGCCGAGCCACCGGCGGCCATGCACAACTCCACCTCCAGTCGGGACGACGCCGACGTGCCGCACGCGCTGCGGATCGCCGCTGCCTGGTCGTGGCGACTGATCGTGATCGGCGTGGTCACCTGGGCACTGTTGAAGGTCGTCGGAACGATCAGCATCGTGATCATTCCGTTGGCCGTGGCGCTGCTGCTCTCCGCGCTGCTCGCCCCGGCGGTGGGCTGGCTGCTCCGGGCCCGGTTCCCCCGGTCACTGGCGACGGCCGTGGTGATGGTCGGTGGCCTGGTCGCGGTCTTCGGCACGCTGACCCTGGTGGTCAACGAGTTCATCCAGGGCGTCCCGGAGTTGAGCGAGAAGTCGTCGCAGGGCGTACGGCAGATCCAGGACTGGCTCAAGACCGGCCCGCTGCACCTGTCCGACAGCCAGCTCAACCGCTACATCGAAGAGGCGCAGGGCTGGATCAACGGCAACACCGAGAAGTTCACCAGCGGCGCGCTGGCCACCGCCACCACGCTGGCCGAGTTGCTCACCGGCGCCGTCCTGGTGCTCTTCGCCACCTTCTTCTTCCTGCGCGACGGCCGCCGGATCTGGCGGTTCCTGGTCCGCCTGCTGCCGGTCGCCGCCCGGTGGAAGGTCGACGACGCCGGGCGCGCGTCCTGGGCGACGCTCGGCGCCTACGTGCGGGCCACCGTGCTGGTGGCGTTCATCGACGCGGTGGGGATCGGCATCTTCCTGGTCGTCTTCGACGTCCCGTTCGCCTTCCCGCTGGCCGCGCTGGTGTTCCTCGGCGCGTTCATCCCGATCGTCGGCGCGTTCCTCTCCGGGGTGGTGGCGGTGCTGGTGGCGCTGGTCGACAGCGGCCCGGTGACCGCTCTGATCATCCTGGGCGTGGTGATCGGCGTGCAGCAGGTCGAGGGGCACCTGCTGCAACCGTTGATCATGGGTCGGGCGGTGGCCATCCACCCGCTCGCGGTGATCATCGGGATCGCCGCCGGGGTGGTGCTCGCCGGCATCACCGGCGCGCTGGTGGCGGTGCCGCTGATCGCGGTGCTCAACACCGCCGTACGCCGGCTCGCCGCCCGCAGCGTGCCGGACACCCCGCCGGACGCGGTGGTGGTCGCCTCCCAGGCACCCTGACCGGGGGCGTCGGGTCAGACCTTGGCGAGGCGCTCCAACGCGCCCTGGGCCACCTCGGGCCGGGTGGTGTACCAGAACGGGGGCAGCGAGCGGCGCAGGAACGGGCCGTAGCCGCGCGCCGTCTCCAGCCGCGAGTCGAGGACCGCCACCACCCCCCGGTCGCCGGTGGCCCGGATCAGCCGACCCACGCCCTGGGCCAGCCGGACCGCCGCGATCGGCACGCTGACCGCCGAGAAGCCGGAGCCGCCGCCCGCGTCCACCGCCGCCGCCCGGGCGGCCGCCAACGGCTCGTCCGGGCGGGGGAAGGGGAGCCGGTCGATCACCACCAGTTGGCACGAGTCACCCGGCACGTCCACCCCCTGCCAGAGCGACATCACCCCGAACAGGCAGCTCGACCGCTCCTCCCGGAACCGGCGGACCAGCAACGGCAACGCCTCCTCGCCCTGCAGCAGCACCGGCAGGTCGGTGCGCGCCCGGACCAGCTCTGCGGCCTGCTGCGCGGCCCGTCGGGAGGAGAACAACCCGAGGGTACGACCACCGAGCGCGCCGACCAGCCTCAGCAGCTCCTCGCCGGCAGCCTCGGGCAACCCGGAGACGCTGGGGCGGGGCAGGTGCGCGGCGACGTACAGGATGCCCTGCCGGGCGTAGTCGAACGGTGAGCCGACGTCGAGGGACGACCAGCCCGGTCCCGAGGTGGCCGGCACGACGCCGGTGGCGGCCCGGCTGCCCGGTGTGGTCGCCACCCCGCCGCCCGGCTCGGCGGAGGCGATGCCGGTCGGTGAGCCGCCCGGCACGGCGGCGGTCGACCGGCCGGCAGCGGCGGCGGTGGCCAACGCGGCGGCGGCCGGGGTCGGCGGGGCGGGCGGTGGCGCGTCCAGGCCGAGGGCCCGCGCCACCGTGTCGAACCGGCCGCCCAGCGCCAGGGTCGCCGAGGTGGCGACCACGGTGCGCTCGTCGTACAGGTGGGTGGCGAGGGTGCCGGCGACCGACAGCGGCGCGACCACCAGCGCACGGCGGCTGCCGTTGTCCGGCTTCTCCACCCAGGCCACGTCGTGGTCGGCCTCCTCCAGCAGCCGTTGCGCGGTGGTCGACAACTCGTCCAGCACCGACTTGGCCTGCTGCTTGCGGACCGGGTCCGGGTCGTCGGCCTTGACGTCGCCGATCGCGTCGAGGGCGGCCCGGGTGGCCGCGTCGAGCAGCGTGCACGCCTCGCGCAACGGGCCGGGCAGCCCGCCGGTGAGCCGGCCGGCCGGAGCCTCGGCCAGCCCGACGGCGAGCGCGTCGCCGGCCTCGGTGAGCCGGTCGGCGACGTCCGGCCGCAGCAGCGGCCGGGCCCGCCGGGCGGACCGGTCGATCAGCTCCGGCACCAGCTCGGCCTGGGCGGCCGAGGAGACCCGGTCGGCCAGCTCGTGCGCTTCGTCGACGATCAGCAGCTTGTGCGGTGGGACGATGTGCCGCCCGGCCAGCATGTCCACCGCCAGCAGGCTGTGGTTGGTGACCACCACGTCGGCCTCCCGGGCGCGGGCCCGGGACGCCTCGGCGAAGCACTCCTGGCCGAACGGGCAGCGGGACGCCCCCACGCACTCGCGCGCCGGCATGGAGACCAGTCGCCACGCCTGGTCGTCGACGCCCGGGTCCAGCTCGTCCCGGTCGCCGGTGTCGGTCCTCTCGGCCCAGTCCCGCAGCCGCTGGATCTGCTTGCCCATCCGGCCGGCCTCACCGAGCCACTTCGTCCCACCCCCGGGCCGGGCGGCGGGGGCGTCGAAGAGGGTGTCCTCCGGTTCGTCCTCGGTGGAGTTGTCCAGCCGGGCCAGGCAGAGGTAGTGGTGCCGGCCCTTGAGCACGGCGAAGGTGGGACGGCGGCCGAGCAGCGGCTCGACCGCGTCGGCGAGTCGGGGCAGGTCGTGCTCGACCAGTTGGGACTGCAACGCCAGGGTGGCGGTGGAGACCACCACCGGGCCGTCCACGGTCAGCGCCGGGGCCAGGTAGGCCAGTGACTTGCCGGTGCCGGTGCCCGCCTGCACCAGCAGGTGCTCGCGGGTGCTGACGCTGCGCTCGATCGCCTCGGTCATCTGCTGCTGACCCGGCCGGGTCGCGCCGCCGGGGACCGCGCCGACCGCCGCGGCGAGCAGCTCGGTGCCGCTCGGCCGGCCGCCGCGCCGCCGCCCGGAGCGGGCCGACGGGGTGCTGGGGCCGGCGGCGGTACGGGGCGGAGTCACCGTGCGACGGTACCTGCCGCCGCCGACAGCGGACGCGCCGCTGCCCCCGCGTGGCGCGGTCACCGTGCGGATCGACGCCACTGCTGACCGGTCAGCTCCGTACCGCGACGAGTGGGCGGAATCGGCTAGGGTGCGACTCATGCCGAGCGACACGGTCCGTGTGATCTACCGCAAGTACGACGGTAGTGCCCACCGCGACTACCCGGCCCGCCGGCTGACCGAGGACGACCTCGGGGTGTGGCTGGGCGTGCCCGCCGGTACCGCGTCGGTCTACCATGGCCGGCCCTCGGTGGAGCAGATTCCCTTCGTCCTGTTGGTGCCGCATGCGGCCTGGTGGACGGGCATGTTCAACCCGCCGCCGAGGACCAGCGAGGTCTACTGCGACATCGCCACCCCGGCCCGCTGGGAGGGCGACGACACCGTCCACCTGATCGACCTCGACCTGGACGTGGTACGCCGCCGGACCACCGGCCTGGTGGAGCTGCGCGACGAGGACGAGTTCGCCGAGCACCGGGTCCGGTTCGGCTATCCGGACGACGTGGTGGCCCAGGCGCAGGCGGCGGCGGCCCGGCTGCTCACCGCCCTCGGCGACGGCACCGAGCCGTTCGCCTCGGCGTACCGGAAGTGGCTGGCCCTGGTGGTCTGACCCGGCGGGCCCGGCCTGTCCGGCGCGACCCGGCCCGGTTCCTGGGGTCGGCGGTGGGGTCGGCGGTTCGGCTCACCAGCGTGGGGGCCAAGTGGCATCCGGGTCGAGGTCGGGTAGTTGGTGGAGCTTGTCGGGGTTGAGTTGGTGGAACAGGCCGCTGATCCGCCCGTCGTGGACCGCGAAACCGGTGACCATCCGCAGCAGCCGGCCGTCGGGTTGGACGGTCTCCAGGTGCAGGCCGAGCACCCCGTCCACCAGTACCGGCTCGGCCCGCAGCCGTTGGCCGTAGCGACCGGCCCGACCGAAGAGCCCGAGCAGGAAGCGGGCCACCGGGTCGGCGCCGACGACCGGCCGGCGGGCCGTCGAGAAGTGGCCCCCGCTGTCGCCGATCAGCACCACGTCGGGGGCGAGCACCCGGACCAGCGCGTCGAGGTCGCCCGACTCGGTCGCGGCGGTGAACGCGGCCAGTACCCGACGCTGCTCGGCCGGGTCGGCGGTGTGCCGGGGCGCGTCGGTGGCGGTGACCGCCCGGCGGGCCCGGGAGGCGAGCTGGCGGGCCGCCTCGGGGGTGCTCGACAGCACCTCGGCGATCCGGGCGAACGGCACCGCGAAGACGTCGTGCAGGACGAAGGCGACCCGTTGCTCGGGGCCGAGTCGTTCCAGGACGACCAGCAGGGCGGTGCCGAGCTGGTCGCGCCGGACGGCCCGGTCGGCCGGGTCGGGGGCGAAGCCGTCCGGCCCCGGTACGCCGCCCACCGCGGTGACCAGCGGCTCCGGCAGCCACTGCCCCGGGTACGTCTCCCGCCGGACCCGGGCCGAGCGGAGCACGTCGAGGCAGATCCGGGCGCAGGTGGTGGTGAGCCAGCCGCCCAGGTGCCGGACCTCGGCCCGGCTGTCCGGGTCGGCGAGCGCCCCGGCGTACCGCAGCCAGGTCTCCTGTACGGCGTCCTCCGCCTCGCTGCGGCTGCCCAGCATCCGGTGGGCCACCGCGATCAGCCGTCCGCGTTCGGCCTCGAACTCCGCCACCAGATCCACCGTCACCACGACCCCTCCCCGGGTACGACCGGATTCTCCCCACCCACCGGACGCCCCGCACCGGCGAAACGTGACAGCACCGCCGCTGGGAGGCGGAGGATGCGGTGGTGGGCGAGGATCGGGGGATGCGCGCAGACGAGGAGACGGAGATCGTCGCACCCGAGGGTGGGACGGTACGGCAGTTGTTGCGGGTGCCGTCGGGCGGTGGGCCGGTCGACCTCGGGGCGGTCGATCCCCGCTCCACTCCGGGCCTGCCGGCCGTGACGGGCGGCGGGAAGGACCGTAAGGTCTGGGCCCGGCGGCAGGTCGGGTTGATCGGTGCGGGGCTGGGTCGACAGCAGGAGATGCTGTACGCCACGGCGAAGGCGGCCGGTGGACCGAACGCGCCCGCCTCGGTCCCGTCCACCGGCGGGGCGAGGCTGGGGCGGGGCCGACCGGGTCGGCTGCTGCTGGTGCTCCAGGCGATGGACTGCGGGGGCAAGGACGGCACCGTGAAGCGGGTGGCCGGCGCGATGAACCCGCTCGGCCTGCACATCCGTTCGTTCGGCCCGCCGACCCGGCAGGAGTTGCGGTACGACTTCCTGTGGCGGATCCGCCGGGCGCTGCCCCCGCCCGGGTACGTCGGCGTCTTCAACCGCTCGCACTACGAGGACGTGCTGGTGGCCCGGGTCGACGCCCTGGTGCCGGAGGAGACCTGGCGGGCCCGGTACGACCAGATCAACGCCTTCGAGCGGGAGTTGACCGACGGGGGAGTGACCCTGGTGAAGGTGATGCTGCACATCTCCTCCGACGAGCAGGCGCGGCGGTTGTCGGAGCGGCTGACCGACCCGACGAAGTACTGGAAGTACCAGCCGAGCGACCTCGACTCCCGGGCCCGCTGGGACGACTACCAGGCCGCGTACGCGGAGGCGCTGGGGCGGTGCGACACGGATCGGGCACCCTGGTTCCTGGTGCCGGCGGACCGCAAGTGGTACCGGGACTGGGCGGTGGCGCACCTGCTGCGGGAGACGTTCGAGGGTCTTGATCTGGGGTATCCGGCTGCCGGTTTCGACGTGGAACGGGAGCGCCAGCGGTTGTCGAACAGCGGCGGAAGCGGCCGAGGTGAACAGCAGGTGAACGGGCGGTGAATCGGGTCTGACCAGGGGTGGGCCGCTTAGGGCACACACAGGTGGAGTACCTAGCATGCATCAGCGGACGCCCCCTGGGGCGGCGGCCACCCTTCCACCGACACGACGAGGTCCGTGCTGTGAAGTTTTCCTTCCGTCCCACCGAGGGCGCCTTCTACGAGCTTTTCACCAGGGCGGCGCAGAACCTGGTGAAGGGCACTGCGCTACTCAACGAGCTGGCCCTGCCCGGCGTCGACGTGCAGTCGGTGAGCGAACGGCTGACCGAGGTCGAGCACGACAGCGACCAGATCACCCACGATCTCTACAAGAAGATCAACTCCACCTTCATCACCCCGTTCGACCGGGAGGACATCTACCGGCTGGGCTCGTTGCTCGACGACGTGATGGACCACCTGGAGGCCGTCGGCAACCTGCTCTACCTCTACGGCCTCACCAAGCTTCCGGCGCTCCCGCGCGAGCTGCACGAGCTGGTGAACGTCCTCGACCTGCAGGCCAAGCTGACCGCCGAGGCGATGCCCCGGCTCAAGTCGATGAAGGACCTCGAGGACTACTGGATCGAGTGCAACCGGCTGGAGAACGACGGTGACCAGGCGTACCGGATGCTGCTGGTCCGGCTCTTCTCCGGCGAGTACGACGCACTGACCGTGCTGAAGATGAAGGAGGTCGCCGACGAGCTGGAGGCCGCCTGCGACGCCTTCGAGCACGTGGCGAACACAGTCGAGACCATCACGGTCAAGGAGTCCTGAGCCCGTGACTCCCGAACTCATCGCCGTGCTGGCGGTGATCGTCGCCGCCATGGCGTTCGACTACACGAACGGCTTTCACGACGCGGCGAACGCGATCGCCACCAGCGTCTCGACCCGGGCGCTGACCCCCCGGATCGCCCTGCTGCTGGCCGCCGTCGGCAACTTCGTCGGCGCGCACTTCGGCGCCGGGGTGGCCAAGACGGTCGGCGACGGTCTGGTCACCCTCCCGACCGGGGTGGGCAGCCTGGGGGTGGTCTTCGCCGGGGTGCTCGGCGCGATCGCCTGGAACCTGATCACCTGGTACTTCGGCCTGCCGTCGTCGTCCTCGCACGCGCTCTTCGGCGGCCTGGTCGGGGCGACCCTGCTGTCCACCGGCGGCATCGTGCAGTGGGCCACCATCGGCCAGAAGGTCATCCTGCCGATGGTGCTCTCGCCGATCATCGGCCTCACCCTCGGTTACCTGTTGATGCTGGCCATCCTGTGGGGCTTCCGCAAGGGGCAGCCGGGCAAGCTCAACCGGGGCTTCCGCTGGGCGCAGACCGCCTCGGCGGCGGCCATGTCGGTCGGTCATGGCATGCAGGACGCCGCGAAGACCATGGGCATCATCGTGCTGGCCCTCTACACCGGCGGCTTCCAGTCCGACAAGACGCACATCCCCGGCTGGGTGTTCTGGACCACGGCGACCATGCTGGCGCTGGGCACGTACTCGGGCGGCTGGCGGATCATCCGGACCCTCGGTCGCAAGATCATTGACCTGGGCCCGCCGGAGGGCTTCGCCGCCGAGACGGTGGCCAGCGCGGTGCTCTACTTCAACGCACTGGTGCTCAAGGCTCCGATCTCCACCACCCACACGATCACCTCGGCGATCATGGGGGTGGGCGCGACCAAGCGGCTCTCCGCGGTCCGCTGGAACGTGGCCGGCAACATCGTGATCGCCTGGGTCATCACCTTCCCGGCCGCCGCGCTGATCGCCTGCCTGACCTACCTGGTGGTCCGCCCGTTGTTCTGAGCTGTGCCGGGCGGGCAGCCCGTTCCGGTCGGGGAAGGGCACCTCGTCACCGCCTCGCGCGGGAACGGGGTGCCCTTCCCGACCACTCAGGCGTAGTCGACCCCGATGCGGGCCCGGATGTCGTCCAGCAGGGCCATCACCTCCAGCGTGACGGCGTGCGGCACCAGCGGGCTCTCGGTCAGCCCGGCTGCCAGGCAGCGCTGCACCTCGGCGGCCTCGTACTGGTAGCCGCCGCCGGCCGGATCGTCGGTGAGCGTCTCCGGCTCGGCGTCGGCCCGGTGCAGCACCGCCGAGCCGGGGCGGAAGAACGGCTCGGGCAGTTCGATCCGGCCGGTGGTGCCGGTGATCGCGGCGGTCAGCGGGGTCGCCCCGACCATCCCGCAGCTCAGCGTGGCGACCGCACCCGAGTCGTACCCGAAGATGATGCCGGTGTTCTCGTCCACCCCCTCCGGGCCGAGCTTGGCCCAGGCGTGTACGTGCTGCGGCACGCCGAGCAGCAGGTGGGCCAGGCTCACCGGGTAGACGCCCAGGTCCAGCAGGGCCCCGCCGCCGAGGGCCGGGTTACGCATCCGGTGCTCCGGCGGGAACGGCCCGGCCACCCCGAAGTCGGCCCGGACGCCGGTCACCTCGCCGATCGCCCCGGCCCGGACCAGTTCGACCAGGCGCAGGATCAGCGGGTTGCACCGCATCCACATGGCCTCCATCAGGAAGACCCCACGGGCTCGGGCCAGGTCGACCAGTTCGGTACTGGTGGCCAGATCGAGGGTGAACGGCTTCTCCAGCAGCACCGCCCGGCCGGACTCCAGGCAGACCCGGGCGGCCTCGTGGTGGGCGGCGTGCGGGGTGGCCACGTAGATCGCGTCCAACTCGTCGTCTGCGGCCAGGTCGGCCCACGAGCCGTACGCCCGGGTCGCACCGTAACGGGCGGCGAACCGCTCGGCGCTCTCCGCCGTACGTGAGCCGACCGCGACCAGCTCGGCCCCGGGCACCAGCCGTAGATCCTCGGCGAACCGGCCGGCGATGTGGCCGGTGGACAGAATCCCCCAACGTGTCATGCATTCACGCTAACCCGCCCCCCACTCCCCGCTCACCCCCTGCCCGCTGCCCGTCGCCTGCTGCCTGCCGCCCGCTAGTTCTCTGCCGCCTGCTCCCCGCCGGCCGCTGACGGGCGGCTGACGGGCCGGCTGCTGACGGGCCGGTCGGTCCGTTCGGCGGGGCTAGTCTCGGCGCATGACGATCGACAGCTCCGGTTTCCCCGCCCCACCGGCCCTGGTCGAGCACGCCCGCCGGTTCCAGGCCGAGGGCGGCACGCCGGCGCCGCCCCGGGTCGCGGCCACGGTGCTGCTGCTCCGCCCGGCCGGCAGCGACTTCGAGGTGTACGTCATCCGCCGGGTCGCCGCGATGGCCTTCGGTGGGGTGTACGCCTTCCCCGGCGGCGGCGTCGACCCGTCGGACTCCGAGGCGCATCTGGACTGGGCCGGCCCTGACCCGTTGGCCTGGGCCGGTCGGCTGGGGGTCGCGCCCCCGGCCGCGCAGGCCGTGGTGTGTGCCGCCGCGCGGGAGGTCTTCGAGGAGGCCGGGGTGCTGTTGGCCGGCCCCGACACCGGCACGGTGGTGGGCGACGTCAGCGGCGACGACTGGGAGACCGCGCGGCAGGATCTGGAGGCACGGCGGCGGGGCTTCGCCGGGCTGCTCGCCGAGCGGAAGCTCACCCTCCGATCCGACCTGCTGCTGCCGTGGAGCCGATGGATCACCCCGGAGTTCGAGCCGCGCCGCTTCGACACGTACTTCTTCGTGGCCCTGCTGCCCGAGGGGCAGCGGACCCGGGACGTCTCCGGCGAGGCCGACCACACCATGTGGGTCCGCCCGACGGACGCCCTGGCCCGCGCGCAGGCCGGTGAGCTGACCATGCTCCCGCCCACCCTGGTCACCCTGGCCGAGGTGATCGCCGCCGGTGACCTGTCCGATGTGGCCCGCGCCTCGGCCACCCGGGACGCCGCGACCCCGGTGACCCCTCGCCTCCACCTGCCCGAGGACGGCACCCCCCACTTCACCCTCGCCTGACTCCCACTTCACCCTCGCCTGACTCCCACTTCACCCTCGCCTGCCCCCACTTCACCCTCGGTTGGCCCCCTGCACCCTCGGTTGGCCCCACCTCCGTCCCGGGTGGGGCTGCGCGGTGCCCTTCCATTCGGGTGGGGCTGCGCGGTGCCCTTCCATTCGGGCGGGGCTGCGCGGTGCCCTCGGGCTGAGCCTGTCGGCTCTGCCCGCCCGGCGGTCCCTCGGGTCGGTCGGCGCCCTGTCGTCTGTGTTGCGGGGCCTGTCGGGTCCACCCCCACCCATGTCTCTCACCGATCCTGTGGAGCTGATGACGTTAGCGATTCGCGGGCTTGCCGAGCGCCTGAGTCGTCTACGTCATCAGCTCCACAGGATCCGGAAGGGCTTACTGGGACCCGCCGGTTCCCCACCGCCTTGCCAGTCGCCTGGCCAGTCCGCGGTGCGGCCCGGTCCGGTGTGGCGCGGCGTGGCCCGGTCCGGTCCGGTCCGGTCCGGTGCGGTGCGGTGTGGCCCGGTTCGGTGCGGTGCGGCGCGGCGTGGTCCGGTGCGGTGTGGCGCGGTGCGGTCGGCCGGTCGGCGGTCGAGCCACCGCGAGCCACGTGCCAGCCCTGGCGGGCCACGCGCTGCCGGTCACCCGATTCGGCAACGATCGTCCCGTGCGGGGGCGACGCGGGCGCCGGGCCGGCGGTGGCCTCGGGCGGCCAGCTGCACGCCCCTGCGCGGCGTGGACCTGCCCGAGCAGGAGAAGCCCCGCGAGCGCGGCGATCAGGCCCGCGCGAACGGCCCCGATCGCACCAGCGAATCCCGCAGCTCGCGCAGCGAGGCTGCGGGCCAGCAAGCCGCGGGCCAGCAAGCCGCGGGCCAGCAAGCCGCGGGCCAGCAAGCCGCGGGCCAGCGCGCCGCCGGGCCAGCGGGTCAGCGCAGCGAGGCAGTGAGGCAGCGAGGCCGCGGGGCAGCGGATCGGGGAACCCGGTGAGCCGGGCGGGAGAGAGGGTCAGCCGAAACGGCCGGTGATGTAGTCCTCGGTCTTCTTCTGGCTGGGGTTGCTGAAGATCTTCTGGGTGTTGTCGTACTCGATGAGGCGGCCCGGGTCGCCGGTCTTCTCGATGGAGAAGAAGGCGGTGCGGTCGGAGACGCGGGCTGCCTGCTGCATGTTGTGGGTGACGATGATGATGGTGAACTTGTCCTTGAGCTGGAACATCAGGTCCTCGATGGCCAGCGTCGAGATCGGGTCCAGCGCCGAGCAGGGTTCGTCCATCAGCACCACCTGCGGCTCGACCGCGATGGTGCGGGCGATGCAGAGCCGCTGCTGCTGGCCACCGGACAGGCCCGCGCCGGGCTTGCCGAGGCGGTCCTTGACCTCGTCCCACAGGTTCGCCGAGCGGAGCGCCCGCTCGGCCGCCTCGTCCAGGATGGACTTCTTGCGGACCCCGTTGAGCCGCAGGCCGGCCACCACGTTCTCGAAGATGCTCATGGTGGGGAACGGGTTGGGGCGCTGGAACACCATGCCGATCATGCGGCGGACGGCGGTCACGTCGACGTCCCGGTGGTAGACGTCCTGACCGTCGATGGTCAGGCTGCCCTCGACCCGGGCGCCCGGCAGCACCTCGTGCATCCGGTTGATCGACCGCAGGAAGGTCGACTTGCCACAGCCGGACGGGCCGATCAGGGCGGTGACCGTCTTCGGCTCGACCGTCAGGTTGATGTTCTCGATCGCCTTGAAGCCGCCGTAGTAGGCGGTCACGTCGGTGGCATCGATGCGCTTGGCCATGGTGGTACCTCCGGTGTTCATCGGCTGAGCCGGTTGCGACGGGCCAGCAACTTCGCGGCGACGGTCAGGACAAGGACGAGGACGACCAGGGTCAGGGCCGCGGTCCAGGCCCGTGCCGGCGAGTACTTCGACGCCTCGCCGGCCTGCTGGTAGACGAAGAGAGCCAGTGACGACTGGTTGTTCTCGAACGGGTTGAAGTTGATCGCCGCGCCACCGCCGGCGACGAGCAGCACCGGGGCGGTCTCCCCGGCGGCCCGCGCGATGGAGAGCATGACGCCGGTGACGATGCCGGGCAGCGCGGTGGGCAGCACCACCCGCAGGATGGTCTTCCACTTCGGGACGCCGAGGGCGTACGCGCCCTCCCGCAGCGGTGCGGGGACCAGTCGCAGCATCTCCTCGGTGGAGCGGACCACCGTCGGCAGCATCAGCACGCTCAGCGCCAGCGCGGCGGCGAAGCCGGAGAAGCTCGGCCGACCGTCGTTGAACCACGGCGACACGATCAGCACCCAGAAAGCCAGCACGAACAGGCCGGTGACGATGGACGGGATGCCGGTCATCACGTCGACGAAGAACCGGATGATGAAGGCGAACCGGCCACGCCCGTACTCGACGATGTAGATCGCGCAGAGCACCCCGAGCGGGACGGTGATCGCGGTGGCGATGCCGACCTGCTCCAGCGTGCCGACGATGGCGTGGTAGGCACCGCCGTTGGCGTCCCGGGCCCCGATGTTGTTCATCGAGCTGCCGAAGAAGTTGCCGTCCAACCGTGCGGTGCCCTTGCTGACCAGGGTCCACACCACCGACGCCAACGGCAGTACGGCCAGCACGAAGGCGGAGTGGATCAGGGCGCTCCAGACCCGGTTGCGGGCCGACCGGCGGCCCTCCACCGCGTTCGCGGCGGCGAAGAGGCCGGCCAGGTAGAACAGCGCGCCGAGCACCACGACCAGGACCGGGCCGCCGAGGTCGACGCCGTAGACGAGGCCGGCGGCGACCAGCAGCGCCAGCACCGCGATGACGGGGGCGGCGTACCCGGGCAGCCGCTTGGCCCGCAGGTTCACCGGCTGGGCCGGCGGGCGGGAACGGTGTGAGGTGAGCGTGGTGGTCATGCGGCCGACTCCGTGAACTCGCGGCGGCGGTAGATGATCGCCCGCGCGGTGATGTTGACGATCAACGTGATCGCGAAGAGCACCAGGCCGGAGGCGATGAGCGCGCCCCGGCCGGTGTCGTTGGCCTCCGCGAAGCGGTTGGCGATGTTCGCGGCGATGCTGTTGCCGCCGTTCTGCAGGATGTTGAACGAGATGGCGTACGTCGAGCCGAGGGTCAGCGCGAGGGCGATGGTCTCGCCGAGCGCGCGGCCGAGGCCGAGCATGACGGCGGCGATGATGCCCGGCCGGCCGTACGGCAGCACCGCCGTGCGCAGCATCTCCCAGCGGGTGGCGCCCAGCGCGAGGGCGGCCTCCTCGTTGGCGGTCGGGGTCTGAAGGAAGATCTCCCGGGAGAGCGACGTGATGATCGGCAACACCATGATCGCCAGGACGAGCGAACCGAGCAGGATCGAGTTGCCGTACGGACCGTCGCCGAAGATCGGGAGCCAACCGAAGTAGGTGTTCAGCCAGGCCGAGAGGTCGGCTACCGGGCCGGCGAAGAAGTCCCGGCCCCAGAGGCCGAAGACCACGCTGGGTACGGCGGCCAGCAGGTCGATCACGAAGGCCAGCCCGGTGCCGAGCCGGCGCGGCGCGTAGTGGGACAGGTAGAGGGCGATGCCCAGTGCCACCGGCACCGCGATCAGCAGCGCCAGCAGGGCGGTGAGCAGGGTGCCGAAGGCGAGCGCGCCGATGCCGAACGTGGGTGGGTCGTCGTTGGGGAACCAGCCCTCGAAGGTCCAGAAGTTCGCACTGTTGGCCTGTAGTGCCGGCACGGCCTTGGCGATCAGGAAGACCGCGATCGCCACGATGACGACCAGCACGGTGACGCCGGCCGCCAGGGTCAGGCCACGGAAGGCCCGCTCCGCGCCGAACGCACGGGCCCGGGGCAGCCCGCCGCCTCCGCCCAGACCGTGATCGTCATCGGGGGTACGGGTGCTGACTGATACCTCGGCCACACGCGCCGAGGCACCGGCGGACCGCTCGTGACCTGGGGTCACGGGGTGTCCGCCGGTGCCGGCGTGTGCCGAGCGGTGAGGGGTTTCACCCATCTGCTCGCTCGCTTCGACTTGAGGAGGTGATGTCGCTCGGGATGGTCAGGCGAGGTTCTTGACTGCGGCCTCGACCTTGGTCCGGATCGAGTCCGGCAGCGGGGCGTAGCCCAGCTCGACCAGGTCGGCCTGGCCCTCGGCGCTGGCGGCGTGGCCCAGCAGACCCTTGATCAGCGGCAGCTTGTCGGCGGCGATGCCCTTGCTGCAGACGATCTCGTAGGTCACCAGGACGATCGGGTACGCCCCGGCCTCCTTGGTGCTGTAGTCGATCGACATCTTGAGGTCGTCGCCCTGGCCTTCGATCTTGGCTCCGGCGATGGTCTTGCCGGCCGACTCGGCGGTCAGCTCGGTGTACTCGCCGGCCCCGTTCTGCACCTTGGCCTTCTTCAGGCCGGAGTTTTCGGCGTACGACCACTCGACGTAGCTGATCGTGCCCTCGGTGCTCTTGACCTTGGCGGCGACCCCGTCGGACTTGGCGGCGCCGAGGCCACCGGGGGCCTTCCACGCCTTGTTGTTGCCGAAGGTCCAGTCCGTCGCGGCGGTCTTCGACAGGTACTTGGTAAAGTTGTCGGTGGTGCCCGACTCGTCGGAGCGGTGCACCGTCTGGATCGTGGTGGCCGGGAGCTTGGCGTCCGGGTTGTCGGCCTTGATGGCCGGGTCGTCCCACTTGGTGACCTTGCCGGCGAAGATCTGCGCGAGGGTGGCCGGCTTGACCTGGAGGTTCTCCACGCCGCCGAGGTTGTAGACGACCGCGACCGGGCCGATCACCATCGGCAGGTTGAGTGCCGCGCCGCCGGCGCACTTGGCGTCGGCCTGCGGCTGCTCCTCCGGCTTGAGGGCGGAGTCGGAACCGGCGAAGTCGGCGGTGCCGGCGATGAACGCCTGGATGCCCGCCCCGGAGCCGGAACCCTCGTAGTTGATCGTGGTGCCCGAACACTTCTGCTGGTACGCCTTGATCCACTCAGCCATGGCGTTCTTCTGCGCGGAGGAGCCCTGCGCGTTCAGGGTGCCCTTGCCGCAGTCCGCCGCGCTGGCCGAACCGGAGGCGGAGGTGCTGGCCGGCTCGTTGTTGTCCGAGCCGCAAGCGCTGAGGCCGAGGACCGCAGTAAGAGCGAGGCAGGCAATGGCGCCGTGCCGCTGGAGCTTCACCTGAGGGGTTTCCCTTCACGTCTTTGGTCAGGTCGCCCGGATGGGGCCCGAGTGCCGGCGCTGACCGGCTGACACGAAAGCTAGAAGTGCCAGGTAGACGGTTCGCCCGTCGGAAGTGAACGGAGCATGAACAGCCACGGCCGGAAAGGTGACCGCTACCTGAGTGAGGGTTGTCCGTTAGGTGAACTGCCGTCCGGGTATCCGCATTGATGCGATATATCCGGGCAGGCGTTATCCCGGCGAGGCCCTGCCGTTATCGCACGGTGACCGGCCGCGGCCGGCGAGATCGCCGGATTCGGTGGCGGCGGCCCTGCCGTTGTCGCACGGGTGACCGGCCGCCCACCGGGCCGGTCCCCGGTGAACGCGGCCTCCGCGCCGGGCCGGCTCGCCGGCCCGGAGGAGTCAGCCCAGGTGGTAGTTGACGTGCCCGCACCAACGGGCGAAACCGAGTCGTTCGTAGAGCGACACGGCAGCGGTGTTCGACTCGTCCACGTAGAGCATCACCCGGTCCAGCCCGCGCCGGTCCCGCAGGTACGCCAACCCTGCGGTGGTGAGCGCCCGGCCCAGGCCGCCACCGTGCGCGGTCGGGTCCACCCCCACCACGTAGACCTCGCCGATCCGGGCCGAGCCGGGCCGTTCGTGCACCTTGGTCCAGTGGAATCCGAGCAGCCGTCCGCCCGGGGACTCGACGGCGAGCAGGAAACCGGCCGGGTCGAACCACGGCTCGGCCAGCCGGGCCCGCAGGTCGTCGGTGGTCCACCGGCCCTGTTCGGGGTGCTCGGCGAAGGCGCGGGCATTGAGGTCGAGCCAGGCGTCGTCGTCCTCGCCGGGGCGGAAGGCGCGCAGCGTCACCCCGTCCGGCAGGCGTGGCGGCGGCACCGCCTCGGTCAACGGCCGGCGTAGCTGCCAGAGCACCCGGGCCCGGTCGAAGCCGAGGTCGACCGCGATGGCCGCAGCGGACGGGTGGTCGCCGTGCGCCCAGGCCCGCAGCGGGCCGGAGGCCGCCGCGAGGACGCCCCGGGCGAGCGCCCGCCCGGTGCCCCGCCGCCGGAAACCGGGGTGGACCACCAACTCCACCCCGACCCCGGACGTCGGGTCGGTGGTGTCCAGATGGGCGTACCCGGTGAGGGTTCCGTCGGTGGCTCGGGCGGTCAGGTGCCGGGCCGGCGCCTGCGGGTCGCGCAGCCGCAGCAGGGTGTGCTCGTCGAAGGGGTCCGCGCCGTCGGTGTCGCCCGCGAGCCGGGCCAGGACCAGCACCTCCGCGACCTCGTCCGAGGAGAGTCGGTCCGTCCGGGCCACCCGGTCGATCGTCGGTTCGCCGCTGCTCATCGGATCACCGTAGTCGGCGCGGGCCGCCGCCGCGCCCGACCGGCGCAGGTGGTGCCGTCGGCGGCAGCGGCTCTGCCCGCCGGGCTGGCGCAGGTGGTGCCGACAGCGGCAGCGGCTCCGCTCCGCCCGGCCGGCTCAGGTGGCCCCGTTGACCGGCAGCGCCTCCAGCCGGAACCGGCTGATCAGGTCGGGCAGCATTCGGCGCAGGGCGTCCACGGTGCCCTGCCGGTCGCCGCCGGCGTCGTGCATGAGCACGATCGCGCCCGGTCCGGTGTCCCGAGTGACCGCCGAGGTGATCTTCGCAGCACCGGGCACCTGCCAGTCGTTGGTGTCGACGGTCCAGTGCAGCGGGGTCATCCCCAGCCCTTCGGCGACCGACACCACCGGGTACGTCCACTCCCCGCCGGGCTGCCGGAAGTAGCTGACCCGGGCGTCCGGCACGGCGGCGTGGATGGCGTCGTTGGTCCGGACCAGGTCGGCCCGGATCAGGGCGGTGGATCGCTTCCCGAGCAGCACGTCGTGGTGCCACGAGTGGTTGCAGAGGGTGTGCCCGTCGTTCACGATCGCCCGGACCAGGTCCGGATAGTCCTGGGCGTTCTCGCCGACCACGCAGAACGTCGCCTTGATCCCGTACGCGCGGAGCACCTCCAGCACCTGCGGCGTGTACGTCGGGTCCGGCCCGTCGTCGAAGGTCAGTGCGACCTCGGGGGTGCCGGTGCTGGCGTGGCTGCCGAACGGACCGTCGCCTCCGGCGGCCGGCTGCGCGGCGTCCGGGTCCGCGCCGGGGGTCGCGCCGCCGGGGGACGTGCCGTCGGGGGTCGTGCCGCCGGGAGTGGCACCGCCGGGGCGGGTGCCGTCCGGGTTGGCCGGCGGGGCGGCCGGGTCGGCGGGCTGGTCGCCGTACTGGGCACTGTCGACCGGTGCCGACGCGCCGGTGGAGTGGCGGGGCGGGTCGGGGACCATGCTGCGACCGAGCGCGTACGCGGACCCCAGCAGGGCGGCCAGCACCAGCGTGACGACGCCGACGGTCGACCGGGCGCGCATCAGCGCCACCACCGGTCCGGATCGCGGGACGGCCCTCTCGTCGCCCCCGTGGTCAGTGCACGCACCGTCGCCCCCTTCGCCCTGCTGATTCCGGCAGTAACGATAGAGCCGGCAACAGGCACAAAAGGGGCGTATCGGAAATAATCCTTCGAGGGGGCGGTGTTGCCCCCCGAGATCAGACCGGCAGTGGCGCGGGCTCGGACTCCGGCAGCGACCGGGACGTCGGCGGGACCACGAACTTGTAGCCCACCTGACGGACCGTGCCGATCATCGATTCGTACTCCGAGCCGAGCTTCGCCCGCAGCCGTCGGACGTGCACGTCCACCGTGCGGGTGCCACCGAAGTAGTCGTAGCCCCAGACCTCGCGGAGCAACTGGTCCCGGGTGAACACCCGGCCCGGGTGCTGGGCCAGGAACTTCAGCAGCTCGAACTCCTTGTAGGTGAGGTCGAGCGGCCGACCCTTCAGCTTCGCCGCGTAGGTGTCCGGGTCGATGTTCAGCTCGCCGGCCCGGATCGAGCCACCGGCCCCGGAGGTGGCGTTGCTCAGCCGGCCCACCGCGAGTCGCAGGCGGGCCTCCACCTCGGCCGGGCCCGCCCCGGCCAGGATCACGTCGTCCACGCCCCAGTCGGCGTTCAGGGCGATCAGGCCGGCCTCGGTGACCACCGCGACCAGCGGCACGCCCAGGCCGGTGGCGTGCAACATCCGGCAGGTGGCACGGGCCTCGCTCAACTCCGACCGGGCGTCGACCAGCACCGCGTCCGGGCTGGGCCCGGAGATCAGGGTGCGGACGTCACGCGGTGCGGTACGGACCGAATGCGGCAACAGGTCGAGTGCCGGCAGCACCGCCGAGGGCTCACCTGCACGCGCGGTCACCAGCAGCAGGAGCTCCACACGATCACCTCCGTCCCGGCGGCTCTATGGCCGCGCGCGACCAGCTGTCCCGCCGGTGGGCGGGGCGCTGAGAACTTGCGTGGGTCCCGGCGTCGCTGACGGGCGGGTAACGGCTTGAGCGTAACCGATTGCTCCAGTGTTACCCCGGCGTCCTTTCCTGTTTGTCGGATCTGCCCCTGATCGCCGCCCAGGTTTTAACGTCGCCGAAACCGTGATCCCCGCCGGAGGCCGCCGGTCTGGCACGATCGGGTCGTGTTTCCCTCCACCTCGCCCGACACCGGCCGTGACCCGTGGGCCGACGACGCCCCTGACGGGCCCGCCGGCCCGGCTGGCGGGCCCGCACCCGGGCCCCGCCCCGCCCCGGCCGACGACGGCGGGAACCGCCGCGAGCGCGGCCCGCGCCGGTTCCGCAAGGGCGGTGCGCCGCGCCGCAGCGAGGACGACGTCGTCGAGCCGGACGAGGAACCGATCGAGCCGGTCGAGGTCCGCCGGCCGCTCTCGCTGACCGTCGCCGGCTTCGCCGCGCTGCTCGGCGTCGGCCTGGTGCTCGGTGCGCAGACCGCCGGCCCCGGGCACCGGCTGCCGTTCGCGTTGATCGTGTTCGGCGTCCAACTGCTCTTCGTGCTGGCCTGGACGATGGCCATGCGCCCGCCCGCGCTGCTGCTGGTCGCGCTGACCAGCGGCGCGGTCGCTGCGGCGGCCGACGTCGCCGCCGTGCAGACCGACGTCGCCGGGCTGGCCCCGCTGGGCTACGTGGCGCTGGGTGGCTTCCTGCTCGGCGTGCTCGGCCAACTCGTCCGTCGGGTGGACCGGGTCCGGGTGACCGACTCGCTCGGCACCACGCTGCTGATCGTGGTCGGCGTGGTGGCGTTCGCCACCCTGATCACGCTCAGCCGGATTCCGGCCGGCACCCAGGCGATCACCGTCTGCCTGGCCGCCACCGGCGTCGCCCTCACCGTGGCCCGGCTCACCGACGCGGTGCTGGCCTGGCCCCGGCTGGCCCCGCAGGTGCCCCGGGGTGCCGCCGGGGTGGTCGTCGGCGCGATGGTCGGCACCCTCACCAGCGCCCTGCTCGGCAGCTACCTGATCGGTTTCACCCCGACCAGCGCCGCGCTGATCGGGCTGGTCACCGCGGCCACCGCCGTCCTGGCCGACCTCGCCGTCGGCTACGCCGAGGCGGGTCGGCTGATGGCCGGCGAGTTGCCCACCATGTGGATCGCCCGGCACATGCAGGGTCCGCTGGGCGGGTTCGCGTTGGCCGCTCCGGCGGCGTACGCCATGTGCGTGCTCTTCCTCTGATCCGGGGTTGGGCGCTGCGGTGCTCGGGTAGTAGCGGTGCGCCGTGACGGCGGCATCGATGGCGGCACGTCGCGGACCGCGACGGCGACGACGGACGGAGACAGGCGTGGCGGAGACGTACGAGGAGCGGCCCCGGCGGCGCGGGCGCAGGTGGCTCGTCGTACTTGTCGTCCTGGTGCTGATCCTGGGCGGGCTGCTGGTGGTGGCCGACCGGGTGGCGGCCGGCCTGGCCGAGCGGGCGATCGCCGACCAGGTGCAGCAGGCGGTCACCAAGCAGGACGCCAGCTCCGCGCCGCCCCAGGTGGACGTGGGCGGCTTCCCGTTCCTCAGCCAGGTGTTCGGCGGCCGGTACGAGCGGATCTCCATCGTGCTGACCGACGTGCAGGGCTCCGTCGAGGGCAACACGGTCAGCCTGCCCCGGCTCGACGTGGACGCCCGCAACGTGCACGCCTCGCTGGACACCATCCGCTCCGGGCAGGGTGACGTGGTGGCCGAGACCGTGGCCGGCACCGGCACGGTCACCTACGAGAGCCTGGCCGAGTTGCTGGACCGGCCGGGGCTCAAGCTCGGTGAGCAGAACGGCAAGCTCGCCGTGACCGCGCCGGTCGACATCCTCGGCCAGAAGCTCACCGTCACCGGCACCGCCGACGTGACCGTGGCCGACGACGGCAAGGTGGCGCTGCAGTTCAGTGACCTGAACGCCCAGGGGCTGCCGGCGGTGCCGCTGGCCCGCACCCTGCTGAACAACTACGCCCGGGGCATCTCGGTCGACGTGCCCCTGCCGGAGCTGCCGTTCGAGCTCAACGTGCGCAAGGTCGAACCGCGCCCGGAGGGGCTCACGGTGACCGCCGACGCGAAGGACGTCCCGATCAACTCGGTGGGCTGAGTGACGGCTCAGTCCTGGTCACGGCCCGGCCCCGGAGCTTCCCGGCACCGCCGGGTCGTGTCCCGTATGCTGGTCGGCCCCTGGCACTCTCCGGGACGGCTGGTAGGCTCCGACACCATGGGGACGCACCTCACCAAACGGCGCGCGGTCGACCTGTGCCGCGTGGCCACCTGCCTGTGTCGCTCCGTCATCTGACGGCGGGGCTGTCTCCGGCCGCTTAGCGGCAACCGCACCCGAGGTCCACTGACCCTTCGGTGCCACCCTCCGAAACGCCCGGCAGCGGCGCCGTCGCACGAACCCGTGATCCGTTCCTCTATGGGTCCTGCGCATGGTGCGACATCACCGATCTCCACCCGCGCTGGCTCACCACCCATCCTCACCAGGGAGTGATCTGATGAGTCGCGACACCGCACTCGTTTCGGCCGAATGGGCCGAGAAGAACCTCGACGCCCCGGGCGTCGTCTTCGTCGAGGTCGACGAGGACACCTCGGCGTACGACACCGGCCACATCGCCGGTGCCGTCAAGCTCGACTGGAAGACCGACCTCCAGGACCAGGTCCGCCGGGACTTCGTCAACAAGTCCCAGTTCGAGGCGCTGCTCTCCGAGCGGGGCATCGGCAACGACGACGTCGTGGTCCTCTACGGCGGCAACAACAACTGGTTCGCCGCGTACGCGTACTGGTACTTCAAGCTCTACGGCCACCGCGACGTCAAGCTGCTCGACGGCGGTCGCAAGAAGTGGGAGCTGGACGCCCGTCCGCTGGTCACCGACGCGGTGACCCGCCCGGCCACCCAGTACGTCGCGAGCGAGCCGGACACCTCGATCCGGGCCTTCCGCGACGAGGTCGTCGCCGCGATCGGCACCAAGAACCTGGTCGACGTGCGCAGCCCCGACGAGTTCGCCGGCCGGCTGCTGGCCCCCGCCCACCTGCCGCAGGAGCAGGCGCAGCGGGCCGGGCACATCCCCACCGCGATCAGCGTGCCGTGGTCCAAGGCGGCCAACGAGGACGGCACCTTCAAGTCCGACGACGAGCTGCGCAAGATCTACGCCGACGCCGGGCTGGACGACGGCAAGGAGACCATCGCCTACTGCCGGATCGGCGAGCGCTCCTCGCACAGCTGGTTCGTCCTCCAGGAGCTGCTCGGGCACCCCAACGTGAAGAACTACGACGGTTCCTGGACCGAGTACGGCTCGCTGGTCGGCGTGCCGGTCGCGCTCGGTGACGAGCCCGGGGAGGCCTGAGCCATGACTGCTCCCACCGCCGCCGGTTGCGCCGCCCCGGACCAGGCCGCGCCCCTGCCGGCCAGCCTGGACCTGGAGAAGGAAACCGTCATCACCGGCCAGGTGCTGGCCGAGTCGGGCGATGTCGTAGCGGGCGCGTACGTCCGGCTGCTCGACTCGACCGGTGAGTTCACCGCCGAGGTCGTCACCTCCCCGGCCGGGCAGTTCCGCTTCTTCGCCGCGCCGGGCAACTGGACCCTGCGGGCGCTGTCCCGGCACGGCAACGGCGACACCGCCGTGACCGCCGCCCGGGGCATCAACGAGGTCTCCGTCACGGTGGCCTGAACCACGCTCTGATCGGCCCCGGGGCCGGTCACCCCACCCGGGGTGACCGGCCCCGAGCCGTCCCACCGCAGCCTGCCGCCCGCCGGCCCCGCCCGGCAGCCCTGGCGAGGTGCTCGTCGCCTGGCAGCCCGTGTGGGGTGCCCGCACCGGCCGGCAGCGTCAGGAGGTGCAGCCGTCCGGGTGGTCGACCCGCCGGATGCAGCGACGGCGTCCGCTGAGCCGGCGGTCGCAGAAGACCGGGTGCTGCCGGTCCGTCGCGCCCTCCTCGGAGACCGTCGTCTCGCCGAGCACCAGCTCCGGCAGGAACGCCAGGGACCGGCCGATCGCGCGGGCCAGCAGCCGCGCCGCCGGCAGGTCGTCGGCGGCCACAGTCAGGTGTACGACGTACCGCTCGCGCTCGGTCGCGACGGTCACCAGCGCACCACCCGGGGCCCGAACCGGGACTGCCAGTCGCGGAGCGCACCCTTGATCCGCCCGTTCTCCTCGTGGGTACGCCGCAGCTCGGCGTGCAGCGCGGCCAGCTCGTCGGCGATCCGGTGCAGGAACCCGTCCACCTCGCCCGGGTCCAGCCCGTGCCGGGACCGACCGAACCGTTGCTGCCGCACCTGACTCGCGCAGAGCGGCCGGTACGCCGAGGACCGGTAGTGGTGGCCGGTGTTCTGCCATGCCGGCGGCCTGGACCGGGCGGCTGCCGCCGGTCGGTGGTGGTGGCCGGTGTTCTGCCGTGTCGGCGGCCTGGACCGGTCAGCCGGTCGGGTGGCGGGCCGGTTGTCGGCGCGGTGGGTCGCGACCTGGTTGCTTCCCGGCTGGCGGCTCGCAGGCCGGTCGGTGGTGCGATGCCTGGCCGGTGGACGCCGGTCGGGTGGCCGCTCGACCGTCGTGGACCGGGCGGTTGCCGTCGACCGGTTCCGGCGGAACAGCCGGAGGAACCTGCGCACGATGAGGACCACCTCTCCGCAAGGGCAGCGGGAGTTGCTGCCGTGGAAGGTGGCCGGGGCGGGCAGGTTCCCTTCCAACTCCGACACCCGCCCCGACCGGGGGAAGAGCCCTGCTCGTTGCCACGCGAGGAGGCGCTCGTGACTCAACTTATTGGAAGAACTGGAAAGAGTCAACGATTGGTTGCGGTGCGTAGTTGCACGTCGTGATGGGGGCGTGATCGAATCGCTAGTGCCACGCGAGGAGTGCCATGCCTGCGACCCCGGACTACATCCGGATCTCCGACGAGATTGTTGCCGACGTCAGGTCGGGTAAGTACAAACCGGGGGACAAGCTGCCCTCGATCAGCGAGCAGTGCAGCCGGTTCAACGTCAGCCCGTCAACGATCAACCTGGTCAACGTGCGGCTGGAGGCGCTCGGGGTGATCAGCCGCCATCAGGGCAAGGGCATCTACGTGACCGACCCGGCTACCTGGCTGCGCAAGCCCTGACCGGCGGTTGGCGCTCCTGCCTCTGGTCATGCGGTATTGATGCCGTAACCCTGGCCGGCAGTTGACCGTTCCGGGTCACTCCTGCGGTGGTGGTACGCCTGCGCGATCTTGGAAGATCTCGGCCCCTGGAGGGGTCGTCCGGCTCCAAGATCTCTCATGTCGGGGCGGAACGACTCCCTGGAGACCGCCACTGGCGGGCAATCCGAGTCCTCGACCGCTGGAGTAACGACCTTCTGCCGGGGCAGGCACTTACCGAGGCCGGTCAAAGTGCCCATGATCAACTCAATGTCGCCGATGTAGCGGTATCCGCCCGCTCTGATACCGCTACATCGCCGCAATAGCGAGCCCGGCCGCCCGGCCGTCCAGCCCCGAGCCCGGCCGAGCCGGGCGAGCGCGGTGGGTGTGGGTTGCGGACACGGCGGTGGCCGCCGACCCGGGCGGGGTCGACGGCCACCAGGCCGAACGGTTACCGGTCTAGCTGCCGGACACCCGTGCGCCCGCACAGGTCGACGTCGGGACCAGGCCGAAGTCGAGGGTGCCGACGATGCCCGCCTCGACCTTGGTCCGCTGGGCCTGTGGCACCCAACTGTCCTTGGCCACGATCACGTCGTACCGGCCCTTCGGCAGCCACCAGGCGTACCGGCCCTGACCGTCGGCGGTCAGCGTGGTGCCGGTGGTCGAGCCGACCAGGTTCAGTCGGATCGTGGCCGGGACGCCGACGGTCTGGCCGCCGCAGGTCACCCCGGTCACCGTGCCCTGGATCTTGCCCCAGTTGTTCGGCGGCGAGACGTTCATCTCCACCCCGACCGCCGGCACCGGGTACGGGGTGTCCGAGGTGATCCCCAGCTCACCCGAGTACGTCCCCGGCTGGGCCACCCCGGCCGCCGCCGTGGCGGTCAACGTGACGGTGACCGTCTGGGACGCGCCGGGTGCCAGCGTGAAGCTGGTCGGCGCAGTGGACAGCCACGACAGGTCGCTGGCCTCCGCGCAGCCTTCCAGCCCGCCGAGCCGCTCGCTGTCCGCCGAGCCGACGAACGAACTGGGCGAACCACCGATCTTGTACGCCCCGCATGCGGCGGCACCCCGGTACCGGCCGAACTGGGCGTTCGGCAGGTTCCGCCAGGCCCCGGTCACCGGGTCGAAGCCGACCGTCCGGTTGGTCACCGACGTCGAGTTGCCGGTCACCCCGCCGGCCAGCACCAGCAGGCCACCGGCCGAGGCGTACTGGGAGCCCCACAGGTCGACCGGGAGGTTCGGCAGGGCGCTCCACGCGTCCGCCGTCGGGTCGTACCGCCAGGCGTCGGTGTAGGCGGAGTCGGCGACGCCGCCCGCGCAGTACACCTGGGCGCCGATCCCGCCGCAGGACAGCCAGGAGACCGGATGCGGGTAGGCCGTACCGGCACGGAACGTCCCGGTACGCGGGTCGAACACCACCAGTCGGTTGGTCTCCGTGCAGCTGGCGTCGACGCAGCCGCCGACCAGGTACACCTTGCCACCCGCCACGGCGGTGCCGGCTGCGGCGGCGGGTGCCGGGTTGACAGCCCCGGCCAGGGTGCTCCACGTGCCGCTGGCCGGGTCGAAGACGTCCACCGACGGCTCCAGACCGTCGCTGGCACCCCAGCCGCCGATCACGTACAGCTTGCCGCCGATCCCGACGGCGGACGGCTTGGAACGGGCGTGCGGCAGGTCGGGCAGCGCCGTCCAGGTGCCGGTGGCCGGCTCGAAGACCCACGCCTTGCGCTCGTTGCCGGTGTCCCCACCGCCGCCGACCGAGTAGACCTTGCCGTCCAGGTTGGCCGCCGCGTTGTCGTAGATCGCGGCGGGCAGGTCGGCGATCCGGGCCCAGGCGTCGTCGGCCTGCGGTGCGGCGTCGGCGGTCCCGCCGCCGTACCGGGCACCGGTACGGGCGGTGCTGATCCCCTTGACCACCTGCTCCCGCAGCGGAGCGCCGCCGGTCGAGAGCACCTCGAACCCGCCACCGCGCTCCAGCAGCTCCACGGTGGCCGGGGCGGTGCCGGTGTTGCGTACCGTCACCTTGGCGTTGCGGGTGCTGCCGTACGCCTGGTGTGCCTCGATGTCGGTGGTGCTGACGGTGAGCCGGCCGGCGGCCAGCGCCAGGTCGGCCCGGCGGGTGCCGTCCGCCACCACGTTCACCGACTGGGTCACCGCCGTGTACGGCGGCCGGGCGGCGGTGAACGGGTGGGTGCCGGTCAGCCCCGAATACAGGTGGTAGAAGCCGTCCGGCAGGTTCGGGTCGTCCGGGGTGGCCGCCGAGACGGCCGTGTCGGTGGGCCGGTCGACGCTGGTCACGGTCACCCCGTCGACCGCCGCGCCGGTGTTGCGGTCGGTGGTGTTGCCGACCACCAACCCACCCGGTACGGGCGTGCAGTCCCGGTTGACCAGCTCGACGTCGTCCACCTGCCACCACCAGGCGAAGGTGCCCTTGAACCGGAAGCGGACCAGCGCCCCGGTCGACCCGGCGGCCGGGGTCAACGGCACCTCCTCGACCCGGGGCCCGCGCCGGCTGGCGGTCTGGTGCCAGACGTTCGTCCAGCTCGCCCCGGCGTCGGTGGAGACGTCGATGTCGGCGGTGTCGCTGATCCCGACCGCCCGCCAGTCGCTGCGGAAGCGCAGCAGCGGCGCGGCCGAGGCGGACAGGTCGACCGCCGGGGTGACCAGGTCGGTGTCCTGGGTGTTGCCGGTGCCGAGCTTGTCGCTGTCGACGATCGCGAACCCGCCGGAACCGCCGGTCAGGTTGCCCCGCGCGCCCGGGTCGTCGAAGGCCCAGCCGCCCTTGTCGGTGCGGTTGCGCACCGACCAGCCGTCCGGCGTGGTGCCGCCGTCGAAGCTAGACGTCAGCAGTGGCGCGCTGAGGCTGCCGGTGTAGCCGGCGGCGGCGCAGGCCGCCTCGACCGGGACCGGGACGTCCGCCGTGACGGCTGTCGACCCGACGGTCAGGTCCTTGGTCACCGTGCGGTAGCCCGGGTACTTCGCGGTGACGGTGAGCTTGTAGTCGGTGTTGCCGGCCACGGTGAAGGAGTACCGGCCGGTCACCGGGTCGGTGAAGACCGGTGCGCCGGGGCGACCGGTGACCTCGATCTTGGCGTACAGCGGCCAGCCGTGCCCGGAGCCGTCGGTGACCCGGCCGGAGACGGTGACCGTCGGCGTCGCCGTCAGGGCGAAGTCGCGGGTGACCGCGCCGTCCTCGGGGACGGTCACGGTGCCGGTCGCGGTGCGGAAGCCGTACGCGGACACGGTCAGGGTGGTCTCGCCGGCCGGCACGGTCAGCGTGTACCGGCCGTCCGCGCCGGTGACGACGCTGCGCTCGCCGTCGGCGACGGTGGCACCGGCGACCGGGTCGCCGCTCGCCGCGTCGGTGACCCGGCCGGTGAGCTGGCCGACCGGCCCGCGCGGGGCCTGCCGCACCGCCTCGTACGCGTTGAGCCGGCCCTCGCCGAAGACGTTGTTGTCGGCGGCGGTGCCGCCGCAGGTGGTCGCGTCGACGTCCGTCGCGGTGCGGTCGAGCAGCGCCTCGGTGGCGGCGACGTCGCCGCGCAGGCTGGGCGCGGCGGACCAGACCAGGGCGACCGTGCCGGCCACGTGCGGGGCGGCCATCGAGGTGCCGCTGAACGCCGCGTACCCGCCGCCCGGGACGCTGGAGCGGACGTTGCTGCCCGGGGCGGCGATGTTCGGCTTCAGCCCGGCCGGGTCGGTGGAGTTCCCACGACCGGAGAAGCTGGAGATGTTGTTGTTCACGTCGTAGGAGCCGACCGCGTACGCGTTGGGGTTGTCGCCGGGGGAGCCGGCGCTGCCGCAGGCCGGGCCGTCGTTGCCGGAGGAGAAGACCGGGAACATCCCGGCGGCCCGCCAGGCGGCCACGGTCTGCTGGTACCAGGGGTCTCCGCCGTCGCCGCCCCAGGAGTTGTTGACGATGTCGGGACGCAGGTCGGGGCGGGGGTTCTGGCCGTTCAGGTCGGTCGGGGCGAGCACCCACTGACCGGCGGCCAGCAGGGAGGCGTCCGAGCAGCCGTTGGTCTCGCAGCCCTTGGCGGCGATCCACTTCGCGCCGGGGGCGACGCCGACATGGTTACCGGCCCCATCGTCGCCGACCATGGTGCCCATGGTGTGGGTGCCGTGGTCGTTGTTGTCGCACGGCGCGTCCTGCGGGCAGATCTGCGCCGGGTCGTACCAGTCGTAGTTGTGGTCGAAGGTGCCGCCGCCGAGGTTGCCCCGGTACGACCCGACCACCGCGGGGTGGTCGAACTGCACCCCGCTGTCGATGTTGGCGACCACCAGGCCCTCGCCCCGGTCGCCGAACTCGTCCCAGACCCGGGGTGCGCCGATGTTGGTCAGCCCCCACTCGACGGCGTTGGTGCCGGCGCGGGCGGCGGTGCTGCGGACCGGGCGGACCAGCGGGTAGCTGCGGGTCGGGGCGATCCGGGCGACCTCGGGCCGGGCGGCGACGGTGTCCAGCAGCGCCCGGTCCCCGGTCACCCGCAGCGCGTTGGCGATCCAGTACGCGGTGTAGGTGGCCTTCCGCTCGTCCAGCACCGACCGCAGGTCGCGCTGGGTCCGGTCGGCGGTGGTGGTGAGCAGCCGGTAGACCTCGCCGGCGCGGGCGTCCGCGCTGCGCAGCCGGGCCGCCTCGGCCAGCGGGGCCTGCTCCCGCAGGTAGACCAGGAAGGTCTCGGTGCCGTCGGCGAGCCCGTCGAGGACCTGCTGGTCCACGGTGGCCCGGGGTGCGGCCGGCGCGGCCCCGGCGGGCAGTGCCGGCTGGGCGGTGAGCCCCAACAGTCCGGCCGCGAGCGCGGCCACCAGTCTCCACCGGGTCGGTCGTCCGGTCGGTCGTCTGAGCACAGTTCCTCCCCACGTCGTCGGGCCCGAGAGGTTCGGGTCCGGCCGCGTGTGCCGGGGTCGCGGCCACGCGAAGCGGCTGAGGAGGTGGCCGGTGGTGGGTGGTGGTGGTCCCCCACGGCCGCTGTGCATCATGCTCAGTCGGGGAACCAAGCTGATCAATGGATCGGGTCGGTCAGTATTTGGTCAGTAACCAGGCGCCACGCTGACCGCTAGGCTGACAACTGCCGCAGCCGGTACCCGTCGTGGGGCAGACGGGGCCGTCGGGAGGGGCGGCAGGTGCGGTCCTGGGGAGGACGTGTGACCGGTGTCGACATCCCGTTCGTGGTCTGTGTCAGCGCCGACGTCTCGGTCCGGGAGCGGGTGGTCCGCCGGCTCGACGACCTGGGGCCGGTGGTGATCTGCGCGGACCTGGCCGAGCTGCGCGCCATGCTCTTCCCCACCCCGACGGTCTCCGCCGCCGCACCCTCGCCGGAGCCGACCTCGGTACGCTGCGGTGACCTCGTCGTCGACCCGGCCGGTCACCTGGTCACCTGGCAGGGGGAGCCGTTGGCGCTGACCCGGCTGGAGCGGGTGCTGCTGGCCCGGCTGGCCGGCGACCCGGGGGCGGTCTGGAGCTACGAGCGGATCTTCGGTTCGGTCTGGGGCGGCGCCTGGCTGGGTGACGCGGCGATCCTGCACTCGGCGGTCAAGCGGCTGCGCCGCAAGCTGCGCGCGGTCTCCGGCGGCCCGCAGGTGCAGACCGTGCGCGGCGTCGGCTACCGGCTCGCCGTACCGCCCACCTAGCCCGACACGCGGACTGGCGGCCGGCGGGGCATGGCCGGCGGCCGGCCGGCGGGCGTGGCCCGGCCGGTGGGTGTGCGCAAGCCGGTGGGTCGGCGGGCGTGGGTGGGCTGGTGGGTCGGCGGTGGGGCCGTGACACGATGATCCCGTGAGCGGTGCCGTCCATCCGGGGTACGCCCCACCGACCGGTCCGTCCGCGCCACGCCGTCGGTTGCCCTGGCTGCTGGCCGTGACGGTGGCCTGGGCGGTGCTGCTGGGCGCGCTCACCTGGTGGTCGGCCCGGCACGACGCGCCGACCGTGCGGGAGCAGCGGACCCTGGCCCAGGCCGGCCCGGTCGTGGACCGGGCGCTCGGTGAGCTGGTCGCGGCGGTCGGGGACGGTGCCTGGGCGCTGACCGGGCCGCAGGTCGAGCGGGGCTGCCGGATCACCCCGATGTCCGCCGGCGCGACCCTGAGCCGGGGGCTGGACGTGCTGGTCGCCGAGGGTGGCGAGCGGGCGTTGCTGGAACGCGTCGCCGACCGGCTGCCGGCCGACTGGCGGGCCGGGGTACGCGCCGGCTCGGCCGGCCCCCGGCTGCGCGCCGACGCGGGGGAGTTCGTCGCCGTGCAGGGGCGGGTCACCAGCGGCGGCCGGGTCCGGTTCACCGCCGACACCGGCTGCCGCCCGATCGGCGCCGGCTACCCGCAACCGCCGGCCGCCCCGGCCGACCCGACGCTGGACGGCGCGCTGCGGGCACTGGGCCGCCCGGCGCAGTCCGCCCCGGAACTGGTCACCGCCCCCTGCCCCGGGGGTGGCACGGCCCGTACCGTCGCCGTCTCGGCCGGTACCGCGCCGGTTGCGCTGGCCGGGCTCCGCCCGCTGGCCGCCGGCTCCCCGGTGGTCGACCTCCCCGAGGCGTACGCCTACCGCAGCGGCCCGGCCACCGTGCTGGCCGACGGCACCGGCGCGCAGGTCCGGCTGACCGCCTCCACCGGTTGCCCGGCCTGACACGCCTCGGTCGGCCCGCCGTCGCCGCCGCTCGGGGCCGGTTGCCCTGCCTGCTGCCCGCCGCTCGGGGCCGGCTGTCCCGCCTGACCGGGCCCGCCTCGCCCGTCCTTCGGGTCAGTGGCCGTGGTGGTGGTCGTGCGGGGCGCGGCTGCGGCCCAGGGCGTCGACCAGGCCCCACCGGCCCGGGATGTCCAGCAGCTCGACCCGTCCCATCCCGTTCGGCACCATCGGGTCGATGATCAGGTGTTCTCCCTGTGGCTCCAGGCCGAGCATCACCCGTAGCAGCAGCAGGGGCGTGCCGGCCGACCATGCCTGCGGGCTGCACGCGGTCGGGTACTGCACCGGGTAGTCGGTCAGGTTGCGCTCGTAGCCGGCGAACGCCTCGGGCAGCCGCCCGTCGAAGTGGCGGGAGGTGTCGAGCAGTGCCTCGCAGACCCGGCCGGCCTCCTCGCGGAAGCCGTACCGGGCCAGGCCCCAGGCGATGAAGGCGTTGTCGAACGGCCACACCGTACCGACGTGGTAGCCGATCGGGTTGTAGCGCCCCTCGCCGGTGGCGAGGGTGCGCACCCCCCAGCCGGAGAAGAGCCGGGGGCCGAGCAGATGCTCGGCGATCCGGGCGGCCCGGGGCTCGTCGACGATGCCACTCCACAGCAGGTGACCGATGTTGGAGCTGAGCGAGTCGACGTGCCGGCCGTCCGGGTCCAGGGCGACGGCGTAGTAGTCCTTGCCGGGAATCCAGAAGTCCCGGTTGAAGCGTTCCTTCAGCGCCGCCGCCTCCCGCTCCAGCCGGTCGGCGTACTCCGGGTCGTTCCAGAACAACCGGGCCATCCGTGCGCCGCGCAGCTTGGCGTCGTAGGCGTACCCCTGGATCTCGCAGGTGGCCCGGGGGAAGCCGGGCAACCGGCCGTCGGCGTAGGAGATGGCGTCCCAGGAGTCCTTCCAGCACTGGTTCTCCAGCCCGGTCTCCGGGTTGCGGGTGCGGTACCAGACGTAGCCGGTGCCGAGCAGGTCGCCGTAGCTGTCGATCCAGTCCAGCGCCATGCGGACGTTGAACTCCAACTGCTTGACCAGCGTGACGTCGCCGGTCCACCGTTCGTACTCGTCGACCAGGATGACGAAGAGCGGGGTCGAGTCGGCCGCGCCGTAGTAGGGCGAGTGGGGCTGCTCCTCGAAACCGGCCGTCTCGCCGTAGCGCAGCTCGTGCATGATCTTGCCGGGTTCCTCGTCGCGGAAGTCGTCCAGGCGGGAGCCCTGCAGCCCGGCCAGCATCAGCAGGGTGGGCGGGACGAGCTCCGGCAGGAAGGGCAGTAGCTGGAGGCAGGTGAAGATGCTGTCCCGGCCGAACAGGGTCATGAACCACGGCAGGCCGGCGGCGAGCAGCCGGACCCCCAGCGTGATCGACTCGTACCGGAGGGCAGCCAGGTCGTGCAGGCTCTGCCGGTACGCCTCGACGAGCGGCTCGCAGTCGCAGCCGAGCTTCGGCGCCCGGTCGATCAGTTCCTCCTGCTCGACCCGGATGGCGGCCGGGCTCCGCGTGCCACCCAGCCGGGTGCTCGTCCGGACGTCCTGGCCCTGGGCCCCGTGGATGATCGGTGTCACGGTCAGGCTGGTGGCCCACTCGGAGTGTGCGCCGACGATGACGGACCAGGTCATCCCGCCCTGGTCGACGTGGGCGTCGGCGCTGCTGGTGACCACCGCCTCGCGGTGGAAGCTCTCCCGGCGATAGGTCAGCCGCAGCTCGTTCTCGCCGGCGGTGGCGCTGGTGCGGCCCTTCTTCGGGCGCTTGTGCTTGATCTCGAAGAGGTCGGCGAAGTCGGAGCCCATCTCCAGTCGCAGGTTGAACCGCATCTCCCGGCCGGAGTGGTTGAGGACGGTGAGTTCCTCGGTGAGGTTGCCCCCGATCGATCGGCTGCGGATCACCGACACCTTGGCGTCGAGATAGTGCGTCGGTTCGCCGGGAACCAGGAAGAAGCGGGTCTGGTAGGAGTGCGCGTCGTCGACGGAGAGGGCGTGCAGCCGCTCGCCGTCGAGGGTCAGC
Organism: Micromonospora sp. NPDC051925; assembly: GCF_044548625.1. Classification (NCBI taxonomy): domain Bacteria; kingdom Bacillati; phylum Actinomycetota; class Actinomycetes; order Micromonosporales; family Micromonosporaceae; genus Micromonospora; species Micromonospora sp. NPDC051925. The sequence goes on from NZ_JBIUCH010000011.1 coordinate 119,957, forward strand.
AACCAGGTGGAGAGGAACCGGGTGTCGAAGGAGAACATCCCGGTGGGGAAGGCGAACGACGGTTCGACGTCGCCCCGGCGGTCGCAGACCAGGAAGGTGTTGCCGTCGAGGATGCTGACCCGCTGCTGCATCATCCGCGTCTGTCCTGCCCTTGTCCGTCCGGCTCGCGTCCGTCCCGCTCGCGGGCAGCCTGCTCGCGGGCGGTCTCCCGGGGGTCGCGGACGCCCGGCGGGTGGGGGAGCAGGGTCCGGAAGAAGAGCAGCAGCGCCACGTTCCCGCTGAAGGTGGCTTCGTTGCGCAGCACCGCCGAGAGGCTGTGCGCCTGACCGCGGATCATCCGCTCGAACAGGTCGGCGCTGCTGGTCCAGATCGCGTCCGCCGGGCCGCGGTCGCGCTGCACGGTCACCCTTCCCGGGCCGAGGTGGACCAGCCAGTGATCGGTGCGGTCGCTGTTGGTGAGGTCGATCCGAAGCGTCCCGGTGACCGGGACGTGCGGGATCGCCGGGGCACGCTCCGGCAGCGCTGTGAAGAACTGCTCGGTCGCCTCGTGCACATTCGAATGGTAGGCACTGAACCGGCAAATGGGTTCAGTATCGACACTGCGCCCATAACGGGCAGAGGGTGCAGGTTGAACGGTGGGCGGTCAGTAGACCAGCGCCTGGGCCCCCTCGGCCATCGCCTCCTCGACGAAGACGGCCGCACCGGCGATCCGGACGCCGGGCAGCACGTCGTCCGGGCCGATGTCCCGGCGGGCGGCGCACTGCGTGCAGGCGGTGACCTGGCCGGTGGCGAGGATGACGCCCAGCAGGTCGGCCAGGGGTGCGGAGTGTGGCAGCACGAACTGCTCGGCCCGGCCGGGCACCGCGAACCAGGTCGACTCGCCGGTCAGCCAGAGCGACACCGCCACCCCGGCCGCGGCGGCCGTGGCGGCCACCGTGAATGCCTGCGCGCACCGCTCCGGGGCGTCCGCCCCGGCGGTGGCCTTGACGACGAGAGTGCGGCCCATGACGCCCAGCATAGGATGACCATGATGGTTACCGAGATCGGGTTCGTCAGCCTGCTGGTCGCAGGTCTGGGCGCGCTCGCCGGTGGCCTGGTCTACCTGGCCGTACGCCTGTCGAGAGGTAAGTGGTGAGCGCGAGGAGTGAGCCGGGGTTGCGAGCCCCGCAGTCGCGAACGAAGGTGGCCCGGTGAGCGCGAGGAGTGAGCCGGGGTTGCGAGCCCCGCAGTCGCGAACGAAGAAGGTAGCCCGGTGAGCGAGAATCCCCTCCAGCCGCCGTGGCTGAACGCGCCGCCGGTCGAGGCGTACCCGTACCAGGAGAGTCACGACCTGCGGGTCGGCCCGAAGCTGCACCCGGCGCTGGACGGTCTGCTGCCGTACATCGGGGTGTGGCGCGGTCGGGGTCGGGGCGGGTTCCCCACCATCGAGGACTTCGACTACGCCCAGGAGATCCGGATCAGCCACGACGGCCGGCCGTTCCTGTTCTACGAGTCCCGGGCCTGGCTGCTCGACGAGGAGAGCAGCCCGATCCGCCCGGCCGGGCGCGAGGTGGGCTGGTGGCGTCCGGTGCTGGACGGTGAGCGGGTCACCGACGAGTTGGAAGCTCTGATGACCACCCCCACCGGGATCATGGAGCTGCACATCGGCAAGCGCAAGGGCACCCAGATCGAGTTCGCCACCGACGCCGTGGTGCGTACCGCCACCGCCAAGGAGGTGACGGCGGGCGCCCGGCTCTTCGGCATCGTCGAGGGGGCGCTGCTCTACGCGCAGGAGATGGCGGGCATGGGGCACAGCCTCTCCCCGCACCTGTCCGCCCGACTGATCCGGGTGGCCGGCTGAGACGTCGGCGGTCGCCGATCCCGTGAGCCGATGTGGTGGTGTCCGTCTCGGTGGGACACCGCTACGTCGGCCTCCCTGTGCCGATCATTCGTAGCCCAGCAACTCCTGGAGGCGGGGGGTGTGGGCGGCGGGTGGGCGGGGGGTGCCGTCCAGCGTTCTGACCTCCACCAGGCCCCGGACCGACGAGGTCAGCCAGACGCCGGCGGCGGCGTGCAGCCCGGCCGGGGTGACCATCCGTTCGGCGTGCGTCAGGCCTGCCTCGGCGGCGTGGTCGAGCAGCCAGCCGCAGGTGGTGCCGGGCAGGATGCCGGTGCACGCGGCCGGGACGGTGCAGAGCGTGTCGCCGTCCAGCCAGACGACGTTCGCGCCGGGCCCTTCCAGCACGTAGCCGTCGGAGGAGACCCAGAGCACGTCGTCCACCCCGGTGCGGGCGGCCCAGCGGCGGGCGGCGCTGTTCGCCCCGTACGAGATGGATTTGATGCCGGCGGGGAGCCAGTGCAGCTCGGGGCGGGCCGTGGCCGGCACCCCGAGGGGCAGGGTGGCGACGGTGACCCCCTCGCGGCGGAGTCGCTTCGCGGCGGCCGGCACCTCGGCGAGGGTGGCGTACACGGTGGGCAGCCCACCGCCCTCCGGCCCCCGGGTGCAGACCAGGCGCAACGCGCCCTCGACCTCGCCGGGCCATCCGGCGGCGAGGCTGTCCAGCAGCTCCACCAGCACCTGGTCCGGGGGCAGCGGGAGTTCCAGGGCGGCGGCACCGACCCGCAGCCGGGCCAGGTGGGCGGTGCGCAGCCAGGGGCGTCCGCCACGCAGGTGCATGGTCTCGAAGAGGCCGTCCCCGCGCAGCACACCCAGATCGTCCCCGCGCAGCGCCGGCTCCGTCACGGGGACGACGCCCCGGCCGAGCACCGCGATCCTCGACGCCACCATGACCGCCGAGCCTAGCGGCGTACCCCCGGCACCCCTGCAGGCCGGCGGCCCGGCAGTGACGCAGGCCGGCGGCCCGGCACCGGCGGAGGGCCGGCGGTCCGGCGGTGGTGGGCGGTGGCCGGGAGGTGGCCCGGTGGTGGCCGGGCGGTGGCCGGCGGCGGCCGAACTATGATCGGACGGTGTCCGAATCCTCCCTGGCGGAAGTGCTCCGCTCCCGTGGGCTGCGGCTGACGGCGCAGCGGCAACTGGTCCTGCAGGCCGTGCTCGACCTGGGGCACGCCACACCGGAACAGGTGCACACCGCTGTCCGGGAGGTGGCCGCCGGGGTCAACATCACCACCATCTACCGGACCCTGGAGCTGCTGGAACGGCTCGGCCTGGTGACCCACACCCACCTGTCGCACGGCTCGCCGACCTACCACGCGGCGGGTGAGCACCAGCACATCCACCTGGTCTGCCGGGAGTGCGGCGCGGTCGACGAGATCGACCCGGAGCTGATGCGCCCGCTGGCCGACCGGCTCGCCGCGGAGCGGGGCTTCCAGGTGGACATCGGGCACGTGGCGCTCTTCGGCGTCTGCGGCAACTGTGAGAACGGGGAACCGACATGATCGACATCGCGGGAGCGGTGGCCGTCGAGGCGATCGACGAGGCCAGCCGGGACCAGCCGGACCCCGAACACCGGGCGGCCGGGGTCCGGGGTGTCGCCGCGCACTACGGCGACCCGATGCGCGAGCAGCGCACCCTGGCCACCGGGGTCGGCCTGGTGGACCGCTCGCACCGGGGTGTCATCGCCGTCTCCGGCCCGGAGCGGATCGGCTGGCTGCACACCCTGACCAGCCAGCACCTCGCCGCCCTTGGCCCCGGGCAGGGCACCGAGCTGCTGGTGCTCAGCCCACACGGGCACGTCGAGCAGCACGCGATGGTCGCCGAGGACGGCGAGACCACCTGGCTGGACACCGAGCCGGGGATGACCGCCGGCCTGCTGACGTACCTGGAGAAGATGCGGTTCTTCAGCCAGGTGGAGCCGCGCGACGCCACCGCTGGGCACGCGCTGCTGTCGCTTGTCGGTCCGCAGGCCACCGACGCCGTCGCGGCGCTCGGCGTCACCGGCCTGGCCGCGCCCGAGGCGCTCGCGGTGCCGGGTCCGAAGTTCCGCTCCGGCGAGCTGCCCCCCCGACCCACCATCGGGTACGACGTGCAGCCGCTGACCGGCGGCGGCTGGGCCCGACGGGGCCTGCTGGGAGTGGACCTGCTGGTACCCCGGCCGGCCCTGGACCAGGTCGTCGCCGAACTGCGCGGCCACGGGGTTCCGGCGGCCGGGCTGTGGGCGTACGAGGCGGTGCGGGTGGCCGCCCGACGGGTGCGGGTCGGGGTGGACACCGACCACCGGACGATCCCCGCCGAGGTGGGGCTGATCGCCCCGGCCGTACACCTGGACAAGGGCTGCTACCGGGGGCAGGAGACGGTCGCCCGGGTGCACAACCTGGGCAAGCCGCCGCGTCGGCTCGTCCTGCTGCACCTCGACGGGGTGACCACCGACCAGCTTCCGGCCGCCGGCACCCCGGTCACCCTGGACGGCCGGACGGTCGGCTTCGTCGGCACCGCCGTGCACCACTTCGAGCTGGGTCAGGTCGCCCTGGCGGTGGTCAAGCGCAACCTCCCGGACAACGCCCGGCTGTCGGTGGGCGAGACCGCCGCCGCCATCGACCCGGAGTAAGGGTGTTGCTCCTGCGCGCGGTGCGCGGGATTTCTTCCTCTCCAGGGCGATGTCGCAGGTGAATCTTCCTGTGCTGCCGTCGGTTTCGGTCGTCGACTGGACCCGGGTGCGACGGTTACCATCGCCGGCATGACGACAGGGACGTTGATCACGGTTGCCCCGACCGGCGCGGAGTCGGCCAAGGCGGAGGTGCCGGCGCTGCCGGTGACCCTCGACGAGCTGCTGCTGACCGCGAAGGAGTGCGAGGCGCTCGGCGCTGCCGTGATCCACGTCCACATCCGCGACGACCAGGCCCGGCCCACCCTCGACCAGGGCCGGCTGCGGGAGACCGTGGCGGCGCTGCGCGAGGGCACCGACCTGATCGTGCAGCTCTCCTCCGGCGGTGCCGTCACCGACCCGGAAGCCGACCGGCTGGCCGTGCTGGACGCCGCGCCGGACATGGCCTCCTGCACCATGGGCACGGTCAACTTCGGCGACGACGTCTTCCTCAACCGGTGGGACTTCATCGTCGACCTGCACACCCGGATGCAGGAGCGCGGCATCCTCCCCGAGTACGAGATCTTCGACCTCGGTCACCTCGCCGCCCTGCAACGCCTGCTCGACCGGTACGGCCTGCCGCACGGTGGGCACGTGCACGTCGACTTCGTGATGGGTGTGCCGGGGGGCATGCCGGGCACCACCGCCACCCTGGTCGCCGCCCAGCAGTTGCTGCGTGACCTGCCGGGGGGCACCACCTTCTCGGCCACCGGCATCGGCCGCAGCACCATCCCGGTGATGCTGGCCTCGCTCTCCACCGGCGGCCACCTCCGGGTCGGCATGGAGGACACCGTGACGTACGCCAAGGGTCGCCCGGTGGAGTCCAACATGCAGCTGGTCGCCCGCGCGGTCGGTTTCGCGCAGCTCGCCCAGCGCCCGCCGCTGACCACCACCGAGGCCCGCCGGCTGCTCGGCCGGTAGTCCGCCCCGCGTCCGGCCGCCGGCCCGGTATCGGTGGCCCCGTGTCGGCGGCCCGGTGCCGGCCGGTAAGCCGCGCCCGGCCCGGCGCTCTTTACGCCGGTGGCCGACGTCGCAGGTCACCCGGGTGTCGGGCCCGCCGACCCCCGTCGGTACCTTCCACTTCGTGGTCAACGTGTACGAGGGTGGCGAGCCGCTCGCCGAGGTGGTCCGGTCCGGGTTCGTGGAGGGCGTGCACCGCGGCTCGGTGGTGGTGCTCGACGCCGCCGGTGAGCCGGTGGCCGGTGCGGGGGACCGGACCTCGCCGATCTTCCCCCGGTCGGCCAGTAAGCCGTTGCAGACGCTCGGGATGCTCCGGGCCGGACTGTCGTCGACCGACCCCGCCGACATCGCGCTCGTCTCGGCCAGCCACGCCGGTGAGGAGTTCCACCTGGCCCGGGTGTCGGCGCTGCTGCGCTCCGCCGACCTGGACCAGGAGGCGCTGCACTGTCCGCCCGACCTGCCGTTCGGCGAGGCGGCCCGGGAGGCTGTGCTGCGGGCCGGCGGTGGCCCGAGCCGGCTGGCGATGAACTGCTCCGGCAAGCATGCCGGGATGCTGCTGACCTGCCTCGCGGCCGGCTGGCCGCTGGACGGCTACTGGCGGCCGGAGCACCCGTTGCAGCGGCGGTTGACCGCCACGGTCGAGGAGTTCACCGGCGAGCCGGCGGCGGCGGTCGGGGTGGACGGCTGCGGAGCGCCGGTGCTGGCGGTGTCGCTGACCGGGCTGGCCCGGGCGTTCCTGCGACTGGTGACCGCCGAGCCGGGTTCCCCGCCGCGCGCGGTGGCGGATGCGATGCGCGCCCATCCTGAGCTGGTAGGCGGCACCGGGGCGGACGACACCCGGCTGATGCGGGGCGTACCCGGGCTGCTGGCGAAGATCGGCGCGGAGGGGGTGATCGCCGCTGCGCTGCCCGGCGTCGGCGCGGTGGCTCTCAAGATCGACGACGGTGCCGCCCGCGCCCGGATGCCGGTGCTGGTCTCCGCGCTGCGCCGCCTCGGCGTGCAGGCCCCCGTCCTCACCGAGTACGCCGAGGTCCCCCTCCTGGGTGGCGGCCTCCCCGTGGGTGCCATCCATTCCACCTGGTAGACCGCCCACCATCCGCTTTCCGTCGAGCGGGCTGCGGACCGGACATACCGGGCCACAACGCCCCCTGTTACCTTGCTAACTGTGGCAAGCGTTTTGCTTGCTGGAGCTAGCAGTGCGGACTACCGTGGGGGTATGGCCGCACCCAAGGACCTACCCGACGTCGGCGGATTCATCCGTGACCTGCGCCGGAACGCCAAGATCTCGCTCCGCCAGCTCGCCGAACAGGCGGGGGTGAGCAACCCCTACCTCAGTCAGATCGAGCGGGGCCTGCGGAAGCCCAGCGCCGAGGTGCTCCAGCAGCTCGCCAGCGCGTTGCGGGTCTCCACCCCGGCGATGTACCTGCGGGCCGGGCTGCTCGACGACAAGGAGGGTCAGGGGGTGCTCGCCGCGATCGCGGTCGACCCCGACCTGACGATGGCCCAGAAGCAGTCGCTCAGCCAGATCTACGAGACCTTCCGCCGGGAGAACACCCGCCTGGCCGAGGCCACCGCCAGCCAGCCCGTCCCGGACGCGCCCGTCGTCCCGGATCCGCCCGCCCCGGAGCAGGCGGTCACGGATCAGACTGTCGTCACGGACCAGCCCGTCCAGGATCAGGTGGTCACGGACCGACCAGTCGTCCCGGATCAGCCCGTCGTCACGGATCAGCCCGTCGTCACCGATCGGACCGCCGCCGCGGTGGAACGGCCGGACGCAAGTCCGGTCGCACCGCCATCGACCTCGTCGTTCCTCACGTCGCCGACGCCGCCCACGGTGCCGACGGAGGCGGCGGCCGGGGTCACGCCGGCCGCCACCGGGCCCACCACCCCGGAGGGCACCCCGACCGAGGCCGTCCTCGAATCGGTCGCCGTCACCGAGGCGGGCGCCGCTCCCGCCCCCACGACCGGCGAGGCGCGCACCGCGCCCGCCGTCAGCGAGGCGGGTGCCGCGCTCACCGGCGAGGCGGGCACCGTTCCCGCCACCGGCGAGGCGGGTGCCGCGCCCGCCGCCGGCACCCGGGCCAGCAAGGCGGAGGCCACGCCCACGACCAGCAAGAGCAAGGCCGCCGGAGCGGCCGAGGAGGAGTTGTCATGACCCAGCCGAAGACCAACCGCATTCCCGCCCCGCTCTACGCCGCCGCCGGCGCCGGTGAGCTGGCCTACCAGCAGCTGCGCAAGCTGCCGACCGTGGTGACCGAGCTGGGCAACCGGGTCGTCACCGACGGCACCAAGGTCGTCGCCGAGCTGGGCGGCAGGGCCGTCGTCACCGGTGTCGAACTGCGCCAGAAGGCCACCGAGACCTTCCGTACCGCCAACCTGACCGCGACCGGCCTGCGCGACAAGGCCGCCCCGGCCGAGCTGAACCTGGACAAGCTGCGTACCGAGCTGAACCTGGACAAGCTGCGTACCGAGCTGGACCTGGACAAGCTCCGGGCCGAGCTGGACCTGGACAGGTTGCGTGGTGCTGCCACTCGCAACGCCGCCGTCGTGCTCGCCGGGGCGCAGGCCGCCCAGGAACGGGCGCTGGCCGCGTACGGTGCGTTGATCGCCCGGGGTGAGCGGGTGGTCGGTGCCGGTGTGCTGGAGGCAGCAGACACCGTCAACGCCGACATCGAGGCGACCGACGCCACCGTCCCGGCCGAGGTGCGGACCGGACCCGCCCAGGACGCCACGCCCGCCCCGGCGGACGTGACGAAGGTCGCCGCGGACCCGGTGCCGACCCCGGCGGACGTGGCCGAGGTCGTCGAGGCCAAGCCGGCCGCCGCCAGGGTCGCCCGGACGCGGGCCACCAAGGCCGCTGCCAAGCCGGCTGTTGCCAAGCCGGCCGGCACCGGGTCGGCGAAGCCGCCGAAGGCCACGAAGCGGACCCGCCCGGCCGCCGAGTGACATTTGCCGACACCGGCCCCGGAGGCGTCCTGGCGGACGTTTCCGGGGTCGTCGGCATATGCTGGCCGGCATGGCCATCGCCGCGCCGATCTTCGTCTTCGACGTCGTCCTCGTCATCGACCGCGTCCTGCTCTTCTTCGCGCTCATCGTGCAGGGCGTCTCGCTGGTGCACGCGATCACACAGCGATCGGACGCCTTCTCGGCGATCGGCACCCTCCCCAAGGGTGGCTGGATCGCCATCCTGGCCGTCTGCCTGCTGCTCACCCTGCTCGGTTTCGGCGCGCTGAGCATCTTCGGGCTGATCGGCATCGCCGCCGGCCTGATCTACCTGCTCGACGTCCGGGTCGGGCTGCGTGACCTGCACGACGGCAAAGGGTTCTGGTGAGGGGTTTCCGCTGGCCGCCACCGCCGGACGGTGGGCCCCGCACCTGGGGCCCGGGGCCCGGCGCACCGCGTACCGGGCGTCCCGCACTGCCGGAGCCGGAGACCGAGTTGGTCGCCACCCCGCACGAGGTGCAGCTGGAGCGGCTGGTCACCGGCGTCGGTGACCCGGTCACCGTGTTCGCCCACGGGTTCGGCAACGGCATCGCCACCACCCGCCCGTTCGGCAGCGCGGTCACCGGCCGCCGGGTCTTCTTCCAGTTCCGGGGGCACGGCCGCTCCGACGCGCCGCCCGGCCAGTGGAGCTACCTCGACCTGGCCCGCGACCTGCGGGCCGTGGCGGATCTCAGTGGTGCCACCCGGGCGTTCGGGGCCAGCCTCGGCGCGGGCGCGCTCTGCCGGCTGCTCGTCGAGAGCCCGGACCGCTTCGAGAAGCTGGTCTTCCTGCTGCCCTCCGTCCTCGACCGGCCGCGTGGCCCGATCGCGTATCAGCGGCTGACCGACCTGCTCGACGCGGTGGCCTGCGGCGACGCCTCGGCCGTGGCGGACGTGGTCGCCCTGGAGCTGCCGCCGTCGGTACGCAACACCCCGGCCGGCTGGTCCCACCTGCGCCAGCGGCTCGACCAGCTGCTCCGCGACGGTCTCGCCCCCGGCCTGGCCGACCTGCCGGAACAGTCCCCGCTGCCGGACGTCGCCGCCCTGGCCGCAGTCACCGCCCCGGCGCTGGTGATCGGCTGCGTCGGCGACGACGTGCATCCCACCCACATCGCCGCGGAGTTGGCCGCCGTGCTGCCCAACGCCACCCTGCACGTGTACGACCGCCCCGGGTTCGTCTGGACCGACCGGGCCGACCTGCGGGAACGGATCTCGACCTTCCTCAACGACTAGCGCCGCGTGCCGTGGGTCAGCCCGACGACGGCAGGTGGGCGGCACGGACGTCGCGCAGCCAGCGTTCCACCGTGGCCTCGTCCGGTCGATCGGGCAGCGGGGTGCGGAGCCGGTCGAAGTCCCGTTCCGCCTCGCCGACCAGCGCCTCCGCTTCCGTCAACGCGCCGTCGGCGACCCGTTCACCGAAGGCCCGGAACCACGCCGGGTCGGCGAGCCGGATCTCCAGGCACCCGGTGGCGTAGAGCCTCCGCCCCTGGTACAGCAGCCGGGCCAGGTGCCGGGCGTGCTTCGCCGTACGCCGTCGGCCGTCCATGGTCGAGTCGCGGGTGGTCAGCTTGCGGAACTGTTGGCTCGCGTACCCGAGGTAGGCGTCGCGGACGCGTGGTGCGCTGAGGAACGCGGACCGGATGGCGATCAGGCGCTCGCCGAGATCCGTCCGGGTCTCGTAACAGTCGGCGGGCAGCCAGATCAGCTCGGTGGCCGTCGGGTTGCCGCTCAGCGCCAGCCGGGCGTACTTGCCGGCCTCGTGCAGGGTGACGTCCGGGTCGGTGGTGACCATCGACTCCCGGGGCGGACGCAGGCCGTGGAAGGCCACCGTCGGAGCGGCGAAGACCCCGATCCGGTCGACGTCCGAGCCGGGGCCGGCCAGCCCGTAGGCGACCGAGCCGACGATCCCGGAGAGCAGCAGGTGCATCCCGGGAGCATGCCGGACGATTCCGTTCCGCAAAACCGGACTTCGGCTGTCAGGTATCGCTGACATCCTCGACGGTATGACGACGACACCGCTGGAAGGAAAGGTCGCGCTGGTGGCCGGCGCGACCCGGGGCGCGGGCCGGCAGATCGCGGTCCAGCTCGGCGCGGCCGGGGCGACGGTCTACGCCACCGGCCGCAGCAGCCGGGCCGGCCGGTCCGAACTGGACCGCCCGGAGACGATCGAGGAGACCGCCGAGCTGGTCACCGCCGCCGGGGGCACCGGCATCGCGGTACGGGTTGACCACCTGGTACCCGACCAGGTGCGCGACCTGGTGGCCCGGATCGACGCCGAACAGGGCCGGCTCGACGTGCTGGTCAACGACATCTGGGGCGCCGACCCCATGATCACCTGGGAGAAGCCGGTCTGGGAGCAGCCGTTGGACGCCGGGTTCCGCACCCTGCGGCTGGCGGTGGACACCCACATCATCACCAGCCACTTCGCGCTGCCGCTGCTGGTCCGCCGCCCCGGCGGGCTGGTCGTCGAGATCGGCGACGGCACCCGGGCCTACAACGACGCGCACTACCGGCTCTCCGTCTTCTACGACCTGGCGAAGGTGTCGGTGACCCGGCTCGCGTACAGCTGGGGACACGAGCTGAAACCGCACGGGTGCACCGCCGTGGTGCTCACCCCCGGCTGGATCCGCTCCGAGGCGATGCTGGAGCACTTCGGGGTGACCGAGGAGAGCTGGCGCGACGGCGCGGCGAAGGACCCGCACTTCCTCATCTCGGAGACCCCGGCCTTCGTCGGGCGCGCGGTCGCCGCCCTGGCCGCCGACGACGACCGGGCCCGCTGGAACCAGGCGTCCGTCTCGGCCGGCGAACTGGCCCAGGTATACGGCTTCACCGACCTCGACGGCAGCCGACCGGACGCCTTCCGCTACCTCACCGAAGTGGTCGAGACGGACCGACCCGCCGACGTCACCGGCTACCGCTGACGGCTCTCCGGCCCGGTCACCCGGAGCCGCCACCCGGCCCGGTGACCGGGTGCGGTGACGCGGGTGGGTGGTCCGGGGCGACGCCGTAGAGTGCGGCGGCGCGGGCCGCCGCCCCGGCGAGCCGGGCGCGCAGTTGCGGTGGGTCGAGCACCTCCACCTCGGGGCCGAAGCCGAGCAGTTGCGCATACGCCACCTCGACGGACTCGACGGGCAGCCGGGTCACCACCCAACCCTGCCCGTCGGGTGCGCCGGCGGCGGCCACCGCCTCCTCGTACGCGAAGGGGGCGTCGGCGAGGAAGCGGAGCCGGCGCAGGCCGGTGGGGCTGACCCGGACGGTGATCCGTTCACCGAGCATGCCCCGCAGGAACGCCTCGGCCTGCTCCCGCCAGTAGCCGCCCAGGTCGAAACCGTCGTCCCGGACGAAGGTCTCCGGGTCGGGGACGACGGCGACCACCCGGTCCACCCGGTAGGTGCGCATCGCGTCGCCGACCCGGCCCACCAGGTACCAGGTGCCGCTCTTGAGCACCAGCCCGTACGGCTCGACCCGGCGGGTCACCTCCCGTTCGCCGCGTCGGTAACGCAGCTCGACCACCCCGTCCCGCCACACCGCTCGGGCCAGCTCGGTCAGCCACCGGGGCGGGGTGGACTCGCGGAACCAGCCCGGCACGTCGAGGTGGAACCGCTGTCCGGTACGGGCGGGGGCGTCACGCAGGCTCGGCGGCAGCGCGGCGAGCACCTTCAGCTCGGCGGACGCCACCGCGTCGGCCAACCCCATGTCACCGGCCGGGCCGGGCAGCCCGGCGAGGAAGAGCGCCTCCGCCTCGTCCCGGGTCAGCCCGGTCAGCCTGGTCCGGTAGCCGCCGAGCAACCGGTAGCCGCCGGCCCGCCCCCGGTCGGCGTAGACCGGCACCCCGGCGGCGGAGAGCGCCAGCACGTCCCGGTAGACGGTCCGTTCGGATACCTCCAGCTCCCGGGAGAGCTCGGCGGCGGTCATCGTCTCCCGGGACTGCAACAGCAGCACCAGGGAGATCAGCCGGGACGCCCGCACCCCTGCATCCTGCCTCCTCCCTCCTCCCGACCTCTCCCCACCCACCACCCGGCAGGCAGGACAAGGACGGTGGGGCTCTTTCCCGCACGAGGTGCGGTTGGTGGGTGGTCTCCGGCCAGTAGGCTCTGCGGTCGTGAACGGACCCCGTACCATCGCCGCGCCGGTGACCGGTGCCGCCCGCCGCTTCTTCGGCGGCGTGGGCCTGCTCCTGCGCGGCCTCGGCCTCTACGTCCGCAGCCCGGGGCTGATGCTGCTCGGCGTGGTGCCGGCGCTGCTGTCCGGTGTGCTGTTCGTCGCCGCGTTCGCCACCCTGGTCTACTTCGTGGACGAGCTGGCGGCGCTGGTGACCCCGTTCGCCGACGACTGGTCGAGTACCCCGCGCAGCCTGGTCCGGGTGATCGCCGGGTTGGCCTTCCTCGGGCTGGGCGGGCTGCTCACCGTGGTCGGCTTCACCGCGGTCACCCTGGTCATCGGCGACCCGTTCTACGAGAAGATCTCCGAGCGGGTGGAGGACCGGCTCGGCGGCACCCCGGGCGCGGTGGAGGTGCCGTTCGGGGCGTCGTTGCGGCGCAGCATCGTCGACTCGCTGCGACTGGTCGGCCTCTCGGTGCTGTTCGGCATCCCGCTCTTCGCGGCCGGGTTCATCCCGGTGGTCGGGCAGACCCTGGTGCCGGTGGTCGGCGCGGCGGTGGGCGGCTGGCTGCTCGCCGTGGAGCTGGTCGGGGCGCCGTTCTCCCGGCGAGGGCTGCGACTGCCGGACCGGCGGGCCAGGCTGAAGGAGGACCGGGCCACCACCCTCGGCTTCGGCGTGGCGGTCTTCCTCTGTTTCCTGGTTCCGCTGGGCGCGGTGCTGGTCATGCCGGCCGCCGTGGCCGGGGCCGCGCTGCTCGCCCGCCGGTCGCTGGGCCAGCACATCGAGGAGAGCTGACCGGTGGAGATCACCCTGGTCGAGGGGGACGTCACCGCACAGCGCGCCGCCGCCCCGGCGAGCGTCACCGAGGCCCGGCTGGTGCTCTTCGGCACCGACACCCACACGATTGCCGCGCGCGTCCTCAGGGCGAGTTGACCGGTACGCCGGGCACGGTCAGGTCGGGCACGGTCAGGTCAACTCGTGCAGGCATGACCAGCCGGATGCCACCGGCCGGTAACCCAGGTGGGCGTTGACCGCCAGCATCGGGGCGTTGGCCTCGTCGTTCGCGGTGTAGGCCGTCCGTACCCCGGCGCCGGCGGCCCGGTGCAGCGCGGCCTGCTTGGTCAGTCGCGCCAGCCCTCGGCCCTGGTACTCCGGCCGGGTCGCGGTGTAGTCGGACCACATCCGGTCGCCGTCCCGCTTGACCAGGCTGAGAGAGACCAGGCCACCGTCGATCTCGGCGGCCGTGCTGGTGTCCCGGTCCAGACCCGGGTTCTCCCAGCACTCGGACCGCCAGTAGGGGTAGCTGGTCGCGTCGACGGGCACGTCGCCCGGCTCGCCCACGGCGGCGGCGACATCGAGGAGATAGACCTGGTACGGATCGAGCCCGGCGAGCGGGAGCAGTCGTACCCCGGCGGGCGGCTCGGGCATCGGCGGGGCTGGACGGAGGTCGAGGGCCGAGTAGCGCAGCTCCCGGCTCGGGGTGAACCCGTGCCGGCGTGCGAACGGCAGCGAATCGGTCCGCGTCCAGGTCCGCACCCGACGGACCTGGATGGACCGGAGATGGCCCAGCGCGGCGGTGAGCAGCGCCGTCCCGGTGCCCCGGCCCCGATGGTCGGGGTGCACGTGCAGCAGGGAGACCTCCCCGAAGTCCGGCTCCGAGGTGCAGGCGTTCCGGTACGCCGACGCCCAGCCGACCACCTGTCCGTCCGCCTCGGCCACCCAGGCCGTCCAGTCCTCTCCGGGCGGTGGTTCGGCGATCATCTGCCGGGTCGACGCGACCCCGCGCACCAGGTACGGGTGGACCAGCGACCGCAGCGCCACCACGCCTGGCGCATCCTCGGGCCGTGCGGTACGGATCAGCATTCGCGACACCGGGTCGTCGGCCGGACCGCGAACGTTCGCGGGCTGGTGCCGGGTGCGGCTGAGGGGCGGCTTCGTGCGGCAGGATCAGGCATGGCGGCGAGGGTAGGCCCGGCCTGGTGCCGCCCGCCACGGCTTTTCGCCACCTGCCACGGCTTTTCGCCGCCCGGATCGGCGCCGTCCGCCACGGCCCTGCCGCACCTCACCCCGCCGATGGAACTCTGAGTGACAAGAGTGCTCGATCCAAGCGTAACTACTCTTCGTGATCGCCTCCCTTGGCCTACCACCCCACCTTCGCATCCTTTGCTCTGCTGCCGTAGGCGCGACAGAGGTCGTGAGCTGCTGTCTGCTCTATGGCGGCCCGGCTGCCCGGCATATCACCCTGGTTACCATCGGTGCCTGTCGCCGGAATGGCAGCAGAGCAAAGTGGCTGAATGAGGTACTGGGGGGTCGGGTGTCCTGTCACTCAGGGTGACATGATCGCTTGAAGTTCGGTCGTGGTTCGGCGGCAGGACCGTGCCCGTCGGCGCAGCGCCCGGACGAAAGCCAGCAGCGCCCCGACGAAACCCGGCCGGGGCCCGGGGCCGTGGCGGGGCCGGAGCGGGGGCCTGGAGCGGGTGCGCCGGTCAGGCGGACTGCCGGATCACCAGCTCCGTCGGCAGCACCACCGCCCGCTCGACCTCCTCGCCGGCGGCCAGGGCGAGCAGCAGCCGGGTCATCTTCCGGCCCAGCTCGACGATCGGCTGCCGCACGGTGGTCAGCGGCGGTTCGGTGTAGGCGGCCGTCTCGATGTCGTCGAAGCCGATCACCGCGACGTCGTCCGGCACCCGCCGTCCCGCCTCGTGCAGCGCTCGCAGGGCGGCGTGGGCCATCAGGTCGGAGGCGGCGAAGACCGCGTCCAGATCGGGGTACGCGGCGAGCAGTCGACGCATCGCCGTCGTCCCCGACTCGCGGGTGAAGTCGCCGTACTCGATCAGCTCCGGCAGGCCGGCGGCGACCACCGTGTCCCGGTAGCCGGCGAGCCGTTCGATGCCGGCGACCATGTCCTGCGGGCCGGCGATGGTGGCGATCCGGCGGCGACCGTTGCCGATCAGGTAGCGGGTCGCCGTGGCGACCCCGCCGATGTGGTCCACGTCGATGTACGGCACGTCGGCGGCGTCGAGCGGCCGGCCGCTGCACACCACCGGAATCCCCAGCCGGGCGAGCCGACCGGGGAGCGGGTCCTCACCGTGCAGCGAGGCGAAGAGCACCCCGTCCACGTGCCGCCCGGTGGTGTACCGGGTGACCCGGTCGTGCCCGGCGGGTGAGCCGGCCAGCATCAGCACCAGCTGCTTGTCGGCCGCCTCCAACTCCTGGGCCGCGCCCCGGATGATCCCGGGGAAGACCTGGTCGTCGGAGAAGACCCGGGTGGCGGCCTCCGGCAGCACCAGGGCGACCGAGTCGGTCCGCTGGGTGACCAGGCTGCGGGCGGCCAGGTTCGGCACGTACCCCAGCTCGGCCACCGCCCGACGGACCGCCTCCTGGATCGGCTCGGCGACCGTGGTGGAGCCGTTCACCACCCGGGACACCGTTGCCCGGGAGACGCCGGCCTGTCGGGCAACCGCCTCCAGGGTGGGCCGTTGTGCCGCCGTCATACCCGCTACCACCACCTCGTCACAGCCCGTTCCGGGAGATCACCTCCTGGTACCACCGGGCGCTCGACTTCGGTGTGCGCCGCTGGTTCAGGTAGTCGACGTGGACGATCCCGAACCGCTTCCGATAGCCCTCGGCCCACTCGAAGTTGTCCAGCAACGACCATACGAGATAGCCGCGCAGGTCGACTCCGCGGGAGATGGCCTCGTGTGCGGCCCGCAGGTGCCCGTCCAGGTAGGCGATCCGGTCGGCGTCGGCGATCCGGCCCGACCCTTCGGGGTCCATGCTGCCGCTGTCGTCCGGGAACGCGCCCCCGTTCTCGGTGATCATCAGCGGTAGCCCGGGGTAGTCGGTGGCGATCCGCTCCAGCAGCCGGGTCAGCCCGGCCGGTTCGATCGGCCAGCCCATCTCGGTCACCGGGCCGGCGGCCGGGAGGAACTCCACCACGCCCTCGGTGCCCGGGTAGGCGCTGCTGCCCGGCCCGTCCGGGCGGCCCGCGACGTAGGTGGGGGAGTAGTAGTTGATCCCGAGCAGGTCCAGCGGCGCGGCGATGATCTTTTCGTCGCCGTCCCGGACGAACGTGGGCTCGACCAGCCGGGCGATGTGTTCGAGCACGTCGGCGGGGTAGCCGGCGCCGGTCAGCGGGTCCAGGAAGATCCGGTTCTGGAGGCCGTCGACGAGGCGTACCGCGGCGGCGTCGGCGGCGCTCTCCGGATCGGCCGGCGCGACGTCCGCCGGGTTGAGGGTGATCCCGAGGGTCTGTGCGCCAGCCGCCCGCAGCGCCCGAGCCGCCAGGCCGTGCCCCAGCAACAGATGGTGTACGGCGCGGAAGGCAGCCCCGGCGTCCTGCTCGCCGGGGGCGTGCACCCCGTTGCCGTAGCCGAGGTACGCCGAGCACCACGGTTCATTGAGCGTCGTCCAGGTGCGGACCCGGTCACCGAGCCGGGCGTGCACCGCGAGGGCGTAGTCGGCGAAGTGTTCGGCGGTCTCCCGGTTCGTCCAGCCACCCCGGTCCTGCAACGTCTGCGGCAGGTCCCAGTGGTAGAGGGTGATGATCGGGTCGATGCCCCGGTCGAGCAGCGCGTCGGTCAACCGGTCGTAGAAGTCCAGGCCGCGCGGGTTGACCGGGCCGGTGCCGTCCGGCCTGATTCGGGGCCAGGCCACCGAGAACCGGTACGCGGCCAGCCCCAGCTCGGCCATCAGCGCCACGTCGTCGGCGTACCGGTGGTAGTGGTCGCAGGCGACGTCACCGGTGTGGCCGGCGAAGACCTTGCCCGGCGTACGGCTGAAGGTGTCCCAGATGGACTCACCGCGACCGTCGTCGCGGGCCGCACCCTCGATCTGGTACGCGGCGGTTGCCGCGCCCCAGACGAAGTTCTCGGGAAATCGAAGCTCGCTCACGCGGCACCATCCTTCGTTCGCGACTGCGGGGCTCGCAAGACCGGCTCACTCCTCGCGCTCACGCTTTGACCGCACCTTCCATGATGCCGCCGATGATCTGGCGGCCGAACACGACGAACACCAGCAGCAGCGGCAACGTCGCGATCGCCGTGCCGGTGAACACCTGCGACATGTCCTGGTAGTACCCGTCGGAGAGGGCCCGCAGCGACAGCTGCACGGTCGGGTTCTCCGGATCGTTGAGCACAGCGTACGGCCAGAGGAAGTCGTTCCAGGTGGTCATGAAGGTGAGCAGGCCGAGCACGGCGGCGGCGGGGCGCAGCGCGGGCAGCACCACGTTCCAGTAGATCCGCAGCGTGTGGCAGCCGTCGACCCGGGCCGCCTCGATCAGCTCGGTGCTGACCGCCTGGGCCGCGTACTGGCGCATCATGAACACCCCGAACCCGGTGACCAGGGCCGGGACGATCACCGCCGGCAGCCGGTCGTTCCAGTTCAGTTTGGTCATCAGCAGGTACAGCGGGATGACCCCGAGCTGGGTGGGCACCATCATCGTGGCGACGATGACCATGAGCAGCGCGTTGCGTCCCCGGAACCGCAGTTTGGCGAAGGCGAACCCGGCCAGGGTGGAGAAGAGCACCACCGAGAAGGTGACGCTGACCGCGACGATTGTCGAGTTGACCAGGCCGGTGAGGAAGTGCGCGTCCGGGTTGGCGAAGAGTCGGGAGATGTTCGCGCCGAGGTTGCCGCCCGGGGTGAACGGCGGCGGCACCTGGCCCATCGCGTCACTGGTCCGGCTGGCGACCACGAACATCCAGTAGATCGGGAAGATCGACAGCAGGGCGGTGAGCGCCAGTGCCGGGTAGGTGAGCCGGCCGGCCGACCAGATCCGGGTCATCGGTCCCCCTTCCGGGCGCCGCCACCGAGCCGGCGCAGGACCAGTACGTTGATCGCCGCGACCACCGCGATCAGGGCGAAGAGCAGCCAGGCGACGGCGGAGCCGTAACCGAAGTTGTAGTGCGGGGCGAAGGCGTTCTCGAACATGTACATGGTCACCGTCTGGGACTCGCGCAGCGGCCCGCCCCGGATCGCGTTGGTGCCGGAGTTGAACAGCCGGGGCTCGGTGAACAGTTGCAGCCCACCGATGGTGGAGATGATGACCGCGAAGATGATCGTGGGCTTGAGCAGCGGCACGGTGATCGACCAGAACTGCCGGGCCCGGCTCGCCCCGTCGATCGAGGCGGACTCGTACAGGTCGCGCGGGATGGCCTGCATCGCGGCCAGGAAGATCAGCGCGTTGTAGCCGGTCCACCGCCAGTCGACCATGGCGGAGATGGCGGTCCAGGCGGCGAACCGGTTGGCCTTCCAGTCGATCGCGTCGATGCCGACCAGGTCGAGCGCCCAGTTGATCATGCCGAACTCCCGGCCGAAGAGCACCGCGAAGACGATCGCCACCGCCGCCGTCGAGGTGACGTTCGGGACCAGCACCGCCATCCGCCAGGTGGTCCGCGCCCGTAGCCGCCGGTTGAGCAGGTTGGCCAGCCAGAGGGCGGCGAGCAGTTGCGGCACCGTGGAGATGACGAAGATGCCGAGGGTGTTCACGACCGAGTGCCAGAAGTCGGCGTCGGCCATCAGCTGGGTGTAGTTCTGCGCGCCGATGAAGGTGGGGTTCACCCCGAGCAGGTCCCAGTCGTGCAGCGACACCCAGAACGTGTAGACCAGCGGGTAGATCCCGAAGATCGCGAAGAGCAGAAAGAACGGCGTCACGTACAGATAGGGCGAGTACCTGACGTCGAGCCGGGCCAGCCGGTGCGCCCGTTCCGACCCGCGCCGTCCCGGCCACCCTCCCCGGGCCCGCACCGGCCCCGGTGGCCGGCCCTCAACCTGAACAACCATCTCCCACAGACCTCTCTCTCCCGCAGCCGCTCGCCGCCCACCCGTCCCCCACCCCCCGAGCCGCCCCGCAGCCCCCTCGGCCGACGAGGGGGCGTCGGGAGTGCGACGCGGGGGACGAGGGGAGGGGTTACTTGGCGGCGGCCTTCCGGGCGTTGGCGGTGGCGTCGGCCCAGCCCTGTTCGGGGTTGCGCTGGCCCAGTTCGACGGTGCGGACGGCGTTCTCCACCTCGGTGCGGACGGCCTGGTTCTTGGGGCCCATGTAGACCGGCTCGAGGCTCTTGGCGCCGGCGGCGAAGATCTTGCCGACCGGGGCGTCGGAGAAGTACGCGTTCGTCGAGTTGACGATCGCAGGGTCGTCCAGGGCCTGCGGGGACGACGGCAGCGGCCCCTTCTCCTGGAACGCGCCGATCTGGCCCTTGGCACTGGTCAGGAACTTGGCCAGCTCGATCGCCTCGGCCTGGTGGCGGCTCTGCTTCGGCACGGCCAGGTAGGAGCCGCCCCAGTTGCCGCCGCTGCCGGGCACCTGGGCGATGTCCCACTTGCCCTTGGCGTCCGGGCCGGCGTTGCCCTCGATCACCCCGGTCATCCAGGCCGGGCAGGCGATGGTGGCGAACTTGGCCTGCTTGAAGGCGGAGACCCACTCCTCGGACCAGGCTCCGTACCTGCCGGAGAGGCCGGAGTCGATGATGTCGATGGTGGTGTCGTACGCCTGGCGTACCGCCGGGTTGCTGTCGACCACCAGTTTGTCGCCGGTGTCGTAGTAGCTGTAGCCGGTGGTGTTGCCGGCGGTCTGGAGCAGGATGGTGTTGAAGGTGTTGGTGGCGGCGTCCAGGAAGGCCGCGCCGGTGTTCTTCGCCTTGAACTGCTCACCGACCCGCACGTAGTCCTGCCAGGTGGGCCAGAGCTTGGACACGGCGTCCCGGTCGACGGGCAGGCCGGCGGCGGCGAAGAGGTCCTTGCGGTAGCAGATCGCCATGCCGCCGACGTCGGTGCCGAGACCGATGAGCTGCTTGCCGTCGGCGGTCAGCCCGCCGTTCCACTTCCACTCCAGGAAGTTGCCCTTGAGGTCGGCGGCGCCGTGGTCGAGCAGGTTGACGAAGTTCTGCGGGTTGGCCTTGTACTCGACCAGCAGCCCCTCCTCGATGGCGACCACGTCGCCGGCGCCCTTCCCGGCGGCGAGCCACTGGGTGAGCTTGGGGGAGTACTCGTCGAGGTTGCCGCCGGTGCCCCGCTCCACGATCTTGATGCCGGGGTGGCTGGCCTCGTACTCCCGGTACAGCTTCTCGTAGCCGAACTGGCCGAACACGTCGACGGTCAGCGTGACCGGTCCGCCGTCGGCGGCCTCGCCGCCGCCGCAGGCGGTGGTGGCGAGCAGTGCGGCGGTGGCCACCAGGGCCGTCGTCGCCAGGCGACGGCGCGAAAAGACACCCATCTGTGTCGGACCCCTCTCAGGTCGGGTGGTGGGGTGTGTGCCTGCGTATACGCGGGCCGCGGGGGTCGCCGGCCCGGATTCGATCTCGGTGAGAGAGCGCTCTCACGACAGGGTGGTAGGTCGATGGGACTCCTGTCAAGAGAGCGCTCTCTCCGATCGCGACCGGAACGGCGAGAACGGCCGTCCCGGGTGGGACGGCCGCTCTCCAGACGGTCGCGGTGGCGCGCGGACGTCAGCCGACGCGCAGGCCCTCCAGCAGGGAACGGTCCCCCACCACGCCGAGGGCGTCGAAGCTGATCCGGCCCCACAGCGCCAGCAGCAGGTCGCTGGCCGAGCCGGTGACCTGCACCCGGGCGTGGTGGTCGTCGTGACCGAAGACCGTGGCGGTGTCCAGCAGCGCCACCCCCTCGCCGCGCATCCGCAGGTACCAGTCCTGCGCGGCGTCGGTCGCGGTCAGGTGCACCACTCCCTGCCACTGCCCCCGGGTGTGCCGCCGGCCGGCCGGCAGCCAGGTGTCCAGCACCTCCCCGACCCCGTCGGCGGCGAGCTTCGTCTCGATCGGGTCACCGGCGGCGATGGCGAGCTGGGCGTCCCACCGGTGCACCGCGGTCTCGTGCGCCACCCGGCGCGGCCAGAAACCGGCCTTCTTCGGCTGCGGCATCGGGTTCCACGCCGGGGCCTCCGGGTCGAGGGTGTCGAAGAGGGTCATCAGCTGGTCGTACCCGTGCTGCCAGAGCTGGAGCGGGGGCACCCCCGCGGGCCGGTCGGCGGCGTTCGGGCGGGCCGGCTGGGCGGTGTCGCCGCTGCCGGCGAAGGAGTGCACCCAGTGGTAGAGGCCGGCGAGGTGCAGGGTCAGGTCCGCCACCGTCCAACCCGGGCAGGACAGCACCGGTGTCTCCGGTGGGGCCTCGGCCACGGCCGCGGCGAACGCCGGGCCGTCGACCCGAAGTGCCCCGATCCAGAAGTCCTTCGTGGCGTGCAGTCTGCTCATCGCAATCCTCCCCGGGGGTGACCCGGCGACCAGTGGGTGCCGCGGCTACCCCTCAGCCTAGGGTGAAAGGCGTGTCAGACGTCTACGCCAAACCGACAACCGGTGCCGAACCCGCCGATCCGGCCGTCCTGGCGGGATACACCACCCTGCGTCTCGGCGGCGCCGCCGCCCGGTTGGAGACCGCCACCAGCGCCGACGGGATCGTTCGCCGGGTCCGGGAGGCGCACCGGCGCGACGAGCCGGTGCTCGTCCTCGCCGGCGGCAGCAACGTGGTCGTCGGGGACGCCGGCTTCCCCGGCACCGTCGTGCTCGTCCGGTCGCGGGGGTTCACCGTGGTCGCCGAGGACACCGACACCGTCACCGTACGGGTGGCGGCCGGTGAGCCCTGGGACGACCTGGTCGCCGCCACCGTCGGCAACGGCTGGTCCGGCCTGGAGTGCCTCTCCGGCATCCCCGGTTCGGCCGGCGCCACCCCGATCCAGAACGTCGGCGCGTACGGGCAGGAGGTCGCCGAGCGGATCACCGGCGTCCAGGTGTACGACCGCGCCGACGACCGCCTGACCACCGTCGCGGCGACGGACTGCGGGTTCGCGTACCGGGGCAGCATCTTCAAGTACAGCGACCGCTGGGTGGTGCTCTCCGTCGACTTCCGGCTGGACCGCTCGCCGCTGTCCGGGCCGGTGCGCTACGCCGAGCTGGCCCGCTCGCTCGGGGTCGAGGTCGGCGACCGGGTGCCCCTGGCCACCGCCCGGGACACGGTGCTGACGTTGCGCGCCGGCAAGGGCATGGTGCTCGACGCCACCGACCCGGACACCTGGTCGGTCGGCTCGTTCTTCACCAACCCGGTGCTCGACCGGGCGGCGTACGAGCTGCTGCGCGAGCACGCGGCCGACCTCGGCGAGCCACCGTCCTGGCCCTGCCCGGGTGACCTGGTGAAGGTGAGCGCCGCCTGGCTGATCGACAAGGCCGGTTTCGCCAAGGGGCACCCCGGGCCCGGTGGCACCGCCATCTCCGGCAAGCACACCCTCGCCCTGACCAACCGCAGCGGCACCGCCCGGACCGCCGACCTGATCGCCCTCGCCCGCGAGATCCGCGACGGCGTCCACACCCGCTTCGGCGTCCCCCTGCACCCCGAACCGGTCCTCGTCAACTGCGCCATCTGAGCGGGTGACCGCCGGGCCGGCCGCACCGCCGGCCGAGTCGGCTCACTGACCGACCCGGTGCACCTTGTGCTGGGCGGCCTGGGCCAGCGGGCGGACCACCAACCGGTCCACGTTGACATGGTGCGGGAGGGTCGCGCACCACGCGATGCACTCGGCGACGTCCTCGGCCACCAGCGGCTGCGCCACCCCGGCATAGGTGGCGTCGGCCTTCGCCGCGTCCCCGTCGAACCGGTTCAGGCCGAACTCCTCGGTCCGCACCATCCCGGGGTCGATCTCGACCACCCGGACCGGTCGGCCGCACAACTCCAGCCGGAGGGTGCCGGCCACGGCGGTCTGCGCGTGCTTGGCCGCGGTGTAGCCGCCGCCGCCCTCGTACACGGTGAAGCCGGCGGTGGACGAGACCACCACGATGGTCCCGGCGTCGGAGTGCTCCAGGGCCGGCAGCAGGGCCTGGGTGACCCGGAGCGTGCCGAGCACGTTCACGTCGTACATCCACTGCCAGTCGGCCACCGAGCCGGACTCCACCGGGTCCAGCCCGCGTGCGCCACCGGCGTTGTTGACCAGGACGGTGACCGGCCCGGGTGCCTCGGCGGCGGCTCGGGCCAACCCGGCCACCGACTCGTCCGAGGTGACGTCGCAGGCCACCGCCGCGGCGCTGCCACCGGCCGCCGCGATCTCGGCGACCAGACCGGCGAGCCGGTCGGTGCGACGGGCGGCGGCGAGCACGTGGAAACCCTCGGCGGCGAGCCGGCGGGCGGTGGCCGCGCCGATCCCGCTGGACGCCCCGGTGACGATCGCGACAGAGGTCATCCGGCCATTCTCACCCCGGCCACGAGGTACCGGCCCCGGGGTCCGGTGATGAGGTCCGTCACGCCGGCGACCCGGGGGGACGCATTTCCGAAGCCCGATGGGGAAGATGACACCCGGCGTGAAGGTTGACCGAGGAGCGCCGGTCGTGCAGGACGGCATCAACCGTGACAGAAGGAGCGGACGTGGCGGATCAGCACATCGGCGTCGGTCGTCAGCGAGGTGCCCTGCCGTGGCCCCGGCCCCGCCGGATCGCCACCGTGTCGGTGCACACCTCGCCGCTGCACCAGCCGGGCACCGGCGACGCGGGCGGTATGAACGTCTACATCCTGGAGGTCGCCCGCCGGCTCGCCGAGGCGAACGTCGAGGTGGAGATCTTCACCCGGGCCACCTCCGGTGACCTGCCCCCGGTGGTGGAGATGGCCCCCGGGGTGCACGTCCGGCACGTCACCTCCGGCCCGTTGGAAGGGCTGACCAAGGAGGAGTTGCCCGGGCAGCTCTGTGCCTTCACCGCCGGGGTGCTGCGCGCCGAGGCGGCCCGCCCGCCGGGGTACTACGACCTGATCCACTCGCACTACTGGCTCTCCGGCCAGGTCGGCTGGCTGGCCAAGGAGCGTTGGGGGGTGCCGCTGGTGCACACCGCGCACACCCTGGCGAAGGTGAAGAACGACCAGCTCGCCGCCGGTGACCGGCCGGAGCCGAAGGCCCGGGTGATCGGTGAGGAACAGGTGGTCGCCGAGGCCGACCGGCTGGTGGCGAACACCCGGGTGGAGGCGACCGACCTGGTCAGCCGCTACGCCGCCGACCCGGCCCGGGTAGCCGTCGTCGAACCCGGCGTCGACCTGGACCGGTTCCGCCCCGCCGCCGGGGACCGGGCCGCCGCCACCCGCGCCGCCCGCCGTCGGCTGGGGCTGCCCACCGAGGGGTACGTCGTCGCGTTCGTCGGCCGGATTCAGCCGTTGAAGGCCCCCGACGTGCTGGTCCGCGCGTTCGCGGCGTTGCGGGAGCGGGATCCGGCCCTCGCCGACCAGGTGACCGTGGTGATCTGCGGCGGCCCGAGCGGCAGCGGCCTGGACCGGCCCACCTCGCTGATCGAGTTGGCCGGCTCGCTGGGGGTGGCCGACCGGGTGCGTTTCCTGCCGCCGCAGACCGGGGACGACCTGCCGGCCCTCTACCGGGCCGCCGACCTGGTGGCGGTGCCCTCGCACAACGAGTCCTTCGGTCTGGTCGCGTTGGAGGCGCAGGCCTGCGGCACGCCGGTGCTCGCCGCCGCCGTGGGTGGCCTGGTCACCGCGGTACGGGACCAGGTCAGCGGCGTGCTCGTACACGGCCACGACCCGACCGAATGGGCCGGCACGCTGGCCCGGCTGCTGCCCGACCGGTCGGGCCGGGAGGCGTTGGGCCGGGGGGCCGCCCAGCACGCCCGGAGCTTCTCCTGGGAGCGCACCGTCTCCGGTCTGCTCGCGGTCTACGGTGAGGCGGTCACCGAGCACCGGGAGCGGTGGGGAGCCCGGCTGGCCGAGGGCCCGGCGCTCACCTGCTCCTGGTGACCGGGCCACCTCCGCGCCGCCCGGTGGGCTCGTCACCCCGGCCGTAGAGTGGGTGCGATGAGCGCGAAGAGCGAGCTGGCGGCCCTGATCGAGTCGGTCTGCACCGAGCGGGAGCTGGACTGGGAGGCCACCGGCGAGGGCTCGTACGCGGTCACCCTGCCCGGCACCCACAAGCTCAAGACGATCTGCAACCTGATCGTCGGCGAGCACGCGCTGCGGGTCGAGGCGTTCGTGATGCGCCAGCCCGACGAGCGGCGTGAGGAGCTGTGGGCGTGGCTGC
Source organism: Micromonospora sp. NPDC051925 (assembly GCF_044548625.1). Lineage (NCBI taxonomy): Bacteria > Bacillati > Actinomycetota > Actinomycetes > Micromonosporales > Micromonosporaceae > Micromonospora > Micromonospora sp. NPDC051925. The sequence continues at coordinate 145,527 of NZ_JBIUCH010000011.1, forward strand.
TCCAGCGCAACGCCCGGATGTACGGCGTCGCGTTCTCGATCGACGCGGTCGGGGACGTCTACCTCACCGGCCGGGTCAACCCGTCCGGTGTCGACGCCGACGAGTTGGACCGGCTGTTCGGGGCGGTGCTGAGCTACGCCGACGAGTCCTTCGACACCATGCTGGAGATCGGCTTCGGCAGCTCCATCCGCCGGGAGTGGGAGTGGCGGGTCAAGCGGGGCGAGTCGACCGCGAACCTCGCCGCCTTCGCCCACCTCTTCGAACCGTCCTCCGGAGGTTCAGACCGGTCCTGACGGGTATGCCGCACCGCTGCGGTGCGGCAGTGTGGGACCCGCCGCAGGCCGAGGACGGACTGTCGAGGAGCGTGTCATGGCTCAGCGGATCAGCTCAGGTCGCGGCGCGACGGCGACCAGGACCACGCGTCAGGTGGGAAACCGGACCCCGAACACGCCGGGCATCTCCGAGTCGGAGATCTCCCGGATGAGAGTCGACGACATTCGGGGTCAGCTGCGTCGCCGGGGAGTCTCCGGAATCTCCGCGCTGCGCAAGCCGGAACTGGTGAAGACCCTCGCGCGGACGTTGCGCGCGGAGGGCCGGGCCGGCGGTGCCGCACGACGCAGCACCGGCCCGTCGGGGCGCGCGCCCGCCAGGAAGCCCGCCGCCAGGAGGTCCGCCGCTCCGGCGGCCGGTGCCCGCAAGAGCACGTCGGCCCGGACGAAGGCGGCCCCGGCTCCGGCGCGGAAGGCCACTGCGGCGCGGAAGGCCGCCCCGGCGGCGGCCCGGCGGGCGGCGACCTCCGCCTCCCGGGCCAAGGTGACGTCGGCGTCCAGGGCGAAGGCGACTTCCGCGTCCCGGGCGAAGGCGACGTCGCCCTCGCGGTCCGCAGCGACCGCGTCGTCCCGGGCGAAACCGGCCATCGGGTCGCGGACGGGCCCGAAGGTCGCCGGGTCGGGCACCCGTACCGGCAGGTCGACCTCCCGGTCGGTACGATCCTCGCAGCTCATCTCCTCCCCGGCGGACCGGCCCGAACGTCCCGGGCGCAGCCTGGTCACCACCAACCACCAGGTGATCCGGAACTGGGCCGCAGCCCGGGGGGCGAAGCCGGCCACCATCGCCGGCACCGAGCGGGGCGGTCGGCCGGGGGTGCTCACCTTCGACCTGCCCGGCTACCGGGTGAGCCGCCGGTTGCAGGCGGTGAGCTGGGACGACTGGTTCCGGACGTTCGACAGCCGGAAGCTGAACCTGATCTTTCAGGAGCAGTTGCGGGACGGTCGGCAGAGCAATTTCTTCCGCACCGAGTCACCCGATCGGGAAGCCGGTTGAGGCGTTTACGGGAATGGCTGCCGGGTAGCCGCATGTTGGCACCGACGAGGCCCGGAACAGGGATGCCGCAGCTCGGACGGCCGGTGTTGTGACCGGCGAGACAGTGCTCGCGGGTTGAATCCGGAAACCGGGCGAACTAACTTTATTGTATCGCGCCACGCTCGGAAACGTTCGGGGGAGCGGCGGATCGATCAGATCCGTGCACCGAGCGAGGCGCAAATCGGGTGGATCACGCCGTTGGGGGACGGTGCCACCCGGGAACCGGCGGCGCGAGCGGGCGACGCTTACGGGGGTGAGGGTCGCCCGCCGCCGCCGGGCAGGCGGTACGAGCGCCCACCGGCAACCTGAGGGTCTCCGGTGGGCGCTCTGCCGTTGTCGTACAGATCTTGGCGGACCGGCCCCGGTAGGGCTCATTCGCCGCCGGGCTTGCGATCGGCGGCCCGCCCGTACCCCGTACTCAGGTGGAGGCGCGGACGGCGGCCGGTGCGGTCGCCGCGGCCTCGGCGGCCTGGGGCACCGGCGGTGTGACGGCGGTGACCGGCGCGACCGGCTCGGCGGGACGACGCAGGCGGGTCGCCCGGCGTTCCCGGGCCGGCCCGGAGAGCAGGTGGGCCAGCGCGGTCATCGCGCCGATCGCGGCGCAGCCCAGCCAGAGCGTGCCGTTGCCGGCATGCTCCCGGACCACCCCGCCGAGCACCGGGGCGACCGCGCCGGCCACCTGCCAGGAGAGCGAGAAGACGCCCTGGTAGCGGCCCCGTAGCTCGGCCGGGGAGAGTTCGGCGATCAGGGTGGCGTTGGACGGGGAGTTGAGCATCTCGCCGAGCGTCCAGATCAGGACGGTGAGACCGAAGAACCAGGCGGCGTCGGCGAACGCGGTCAGCCCGAAGCCGACGCCCATCACCACCGAGGCGAGGGCCAGCACGTGCGACCGGCTCCGCCCCCGGATCAGCCGGGGGACGAAGAGTTGGCCCGCCACGATCAGCACCCCGTTGAGCGCGATCACCGAACCGTAGGTGGCCGGGGACAGCCCGGCGTCGCCCATCGCGATCGGCAGCATCGAGATGTGCTGGAGGAAGACCAACGCGCCGAACAGGTTGAGCGTGACGAACCCCAGGAAGATCCGGTCGGAGGCGATGGTGCGCAGCGCGCCCAGCGGGGCCGGCCCGCCCGTGGGGGCGGTGACCGTCGGGGCACCTCGGGTCTCGCCGACCCGGACGAAGATGATCAGCGCGGTGACCAGCGTGGTGGCCGCGTCGACCACGAAGAGCAGCAGGTAGCTGGCCTCGGCGGCGAGCCCGGCGAGCACGGCGGCGCAGGCGAAGCCCAGGTTGATCGCCCAGTAGTTGAGCGAGAACGCCCGCAGCCGGTCCCGTTCCGGCACCACGTCGACCATCATGGCCCCGAAGGTCGGCCTCGCCGCCTCGGCGAACATGCCGAGCAGCAGCGCGCCCACCGCCACCGTCCAGAGCGGCCGGGCGAAGCCGAGGGCCAGCATCATGGTGGCCGCGCCCAGGTGGGCGGTGAGCAGGGTGGGCCGCCGTCCCCACCGGTCGGCCAGGGTGCCGCCGACGGTGGTGCCCACCGCCCCACCGACCCCCCACAGGCCGATCACCAGGCCGGCCTGGGCGGCGGAGAAGTCGCGCGCCTGGGTCAGGTAGATGGCGAGGAAGATCAGCACGAACGACCCGAGCCGGTTGATCAGGGTGCCGGCCCAGAGGTACCAGAAGGTCCTCGGTAGTCCACCGGTGGTGTCCCGGAACCAGCCCCGTACCGTCCGCACGCCCGCGCCCCCGCTCAGGTAATGACCGTTGTCCTTGAAGCGCCTTACAACCTAGTTCCGGGGCCGGACCCCGGTCACCGGCTTTTCCACGTGGTGGTCGTCACCACCACCGCCCGCGTGTCCCTGCGCGTCGTGCGGCAGGATGATCGGCATGACTGCGAGCGAGGGGCCCACCGTCGGGACGCTGGTCCTGCTGCGGCACGGCGAGAGCGACTGGAACGCGAAGAACCTCTTCACCGGCTGGGTCGACGTCGACCTGACGGCCAAGGGCGAGGCGGAGGCGCGTCGCGGCGGCGAGCTGCTGCGCGAACACGACCTGCTGCCGGACGTGGTGCACACCAGCGTGATGCGCCGGGCGATCCGCACCGCCGAGCTGGCGCTGAACGCCGCCGACCGGCACTGGATCGCGGTGCGCCGGTCGTGGCGGCTCAACGAGCGGCACTACGGCGCCCTGCAGGGCAAGAACAAGAAGCAGACCCTGGACGAGTACGGCGAGGAGCAGTTCATGCTCTGGCGTCGCTCGTACGACACCCCCCCGCCGCCGATTGCCGACGACGACGAGTTCTCGCAGGTCGGTGATCCGCGTTACGCGTTGCTGCCCGGCGAGCTGATGCCGCGTACCGAGTGCCTCAAGGACGTGGTGGAGCGGATGCTCCCGTACTGGTACGACTCGATCGTGCCGGACATCCTCGCCGGCCGGACGGTGCTGGTGGCGGCACACGGCAACTCGCTGCGCGCCCTGGTCAAGCACCTCGACCAGATCTCCGACTCGGCGATCGCCAAGCTGAACATCCCCACCGGCATCCCGCTGCGCTACGACCTCGACCCGCAGCTGCGCCCGCTCACCCTGGGCGGCACCTACCTCGACCCCACCGCCGCCAAGGAAGCCGCCGCCGCGGTCGCCAACCAGGGCCGCTGAGTCGCGAGGAAGGGCTCCCCGCCGGCGGATTCCGCCTGACGGGGAGCCCTCTCCCTATCGTTCGGTCGCGCCCTGGAGGCCGCCCCGGGTCAGCTCGCGGCGGGGGCGGTCTCGCCGGTGATCAGGTAGACCACCCGCTCGCCGGCGTTGACCGCGTGGTCGGCGAACCGCTCGTAGAAGCGGCCGAGCAGGGTGGCGTCGATGGCCGTCTCCACCCCGTACGGCCACTCGTCACCGAGCAGCATGCCGAACAGGCTCTTGTGCAGGTCGTCCATGACGTCGTCGTCGCGGTCCAACTCGGCGGCGATGTCGGCGTCGGGGCTGGCCAGCACCTTGCCGATCTTCTCGGCCATCCGGTCGGCGACCGACGCCATGTCGGTGAAGACCGGCCGCAGCTCGGCCGGCACCGCCGGTGACGGGTGCCGGCGCAGCGCGGTCTTCGCCACGTGGTCGGCCAGGTCGCCCATCCGCTCCAGATCGGCCGCGACGTGCAGGGCGGTGATCATCGCGCGCAGGTCGGAAGCGACCGGCGCCTGCCGGGCGAGCAGGTCGCAGACCCGCTCCTCGACGTGCTGGTAGAGGTCGTCGATCTCGGCGTCCCGCGCGATCACGGCCTCGGACGCCTCGCGGTCGGCGGTGAGCAGGCCGCGGGTGGCCTGGCGCATCGCGGCGCGCACCCCCTCCGCCATGTCCACCAGCAGTTGGCTGACAATCTGCAGGTCGGCCCGGAACTCGTCGCGCATCGTCACTTCCTGGGGTCGGTGTCGCCGGCGGCCCGAAGGATCGTCGGCGTACGGGTTGAGCAGGTGCGGAACCCACCGTAGGCGGGGGCGACGGACCCGAGATGAACCCGGGTGAACGACGCGGGGCCCGGGAGTGAATTTCTGCCAAAGCGAGTGTGGTTCGTCCCGTTCTGGGCGATAGCCAGGTTAACAATGACCCTACGATCGCCGGGTGGAGTGGGCGGTGGCGATCGTGGCGGCTCTGGTGACCGGACTGGTCGCCGGGCTGCTGCTGTCGCGACCCGTCCGCGACTGGCGACACCGAGCGGTGTCGTCCGGGAGCGAGGGCTCTCGCTGGAGTATGGGGAGGCGTGCGATTCCCGACGACCAGTCCGGCGGGCTATCCGGGCTCGGCCGCAAGACCATCGACTCGCTCCGCGCCGGTGTCGTGGTGCTCGGCCCGGACGACGTGCCGGTGCTGGTGAACCCGGCCGCTCGAGCGATGGGACTGCTCCGTACCGGCGCCACCCCCGGTTCCATCGCCGCCCATCCGTTGATCCGTACCCTCGCCGGGCAGGTCCGACGCACCGGGGTGCGGCGCGAGATCGAGCTGGACCTGCCCCGTGGCCGCGACAACGCCGGGGAGAACCCCCTCGGCGTGCACCTGCGGGCGATGGGCCTCGGCAGCGGGTTCATCGCCGTCGAAGCGGCCGACGTCACCGAGTCGCACCGGCTGGCCCGGGTGCGGCGGGACTTCGTGGCCAACGTCAGCCACGAGTTGAAGACCCCGATCGGGGCGCTGCAACTGCTCGCCGAGGCCCTGGTCGACGCCACCGAACCGGCCGACGGAGCACCCGAGCTCTCGGAGGACATGCTGGCCGCCCGCCGGTTCGCCGAGCGGATCCAACACGAGTCGACCCGGCTCGGCCGGCTGGTGCAGGAGTTGCTGGAGCTGACCCGGCTCCAGGGCGCCGAGCCGCAACCCGCGCCGGAGCCCGTCGCGATCGACTGGGTGATCGCCGAGGTGCTCGACCGGACCCGCACCTCGGCCGCCGCCCGCCGGATCCAGGTGGTGACCGACGGGGACCGGGGCCTGACCGCGTACGGCAGCGACAGCCAGCTCGCCACCGCCGTGTCCAACCTCGTCGAGAACGCGATCACCTACTCCGGCGAGGACACCACCGTCCGGGTCACCACCCGGGCGGACGACGACCACGTCACGGTCTCCGTCACCGACCAGGGCATCGGGATCGCCCCCACCGATGTCGACCGGATCTTCGAACGGTTCTACCGGGCCGACCAGGCCCGGTCCCGCGCCACCGGTGGCACCGGCCTCGGCCTGGCCATCGTCAAACACATCGCCAGCAACCATGGCGGCCGGGTGGAGGTGGCGAGCACTCTGGGAGGGGGCTCGACGTTCACCCTCCGGCTACCCGCCGGCCCTCCGGACGCCCTGGAGACGATACTGCCGTCCGCTGGTATCGAGCCCGGCCCGGCCGAACTCCGCCAGGTCTGACCGTATGAAAGGAAACACCCCGTTGAGCCGCGTACTGGTGGTCGAGGACGAGGAGTCGTTCTCCGACGCCTTGTCGTACATGCTCCGCAAGGAGGGCTTCGAGGTGTCCGTCGCCGCGACGGGCACCTCCGCCCTCACCGAGTTCGACCGGACCGGCGCGGACATCGTGCTGCTCGACCTGATGCTCCCGGAGATGTCCGGGACGGAGGTCTGCCGGCAGCTGCGACAGCGCTCGCACGTGCCGATCATCATGGTGACCGCCCGGGACAGCGAGATCGACAAGGTGGTCGGGCTGGAGATCGGTGCCGACGACTACGTCACCAAGCCGTACTCGCCCCGGGAGTTGGTGGCCCGCATCCGGGCCGTGCTGCGCCGGCAGACCCCCGAGGCGACCGAGTCGGGTGCGCCGACCCTGGCTGCCGGCCCGGTCCGGATGGACATCGAACGGCACGTGGTGACCGTCGACGGGACGGCCGTGCAGCTGCCGCTCAAGGAGTTCGAGCTGCTGGAGCTGCTGCTGCGCAACGCCGGGCGGGTGCTCACCCGGGGCCAGCTCATCGACCGGGTCTGGGGTGCCGACTACGTCGGTGACACCAAGACCCTGGACGTGCACGTCAAGCGGCTGCGCTCCAAGATCGAACCGGAGCCGTCCGCACCCCGGTTCATCGTCACCGTGCGTGGGCTGGGCTACAAGTTCGAGCCGTAGGCCGGCCCGGGGCCACAGGTTCGGGCCGTAGGTCGGCCTGGGCCGTAGGTCTGCCAGGTGGGGGCAGGGGCGACGGGCCGGGCGTCCCTGCTCACCTCTCGGTGCTGGCCGGGTGCGGGGCGATCTGACCCTGGCGCAGCCGGGCCGCGCACAGCTCCACCAGCTTCGCGTACGCGGGCCCGCCGATCAGCGCGGTCAGCTCCGGGCCGTACGAGACGTACATCGGTTCGGTGCCCACGTGCGCGTCGGTGGAGGAGGTGCACCACCAGTCCAGGTCGTGCCCGCCGGAGCCCCAGCCCCGCCGGTCGAACTCCGCCAGCGTGGAGACCAGCACCTTGGTGTCGTCGGGTCGCGTGGTCCACTCCTGGTCCCGGCGGATCGGCAGCTGCCAGCAGACGTCCGGCTTGTACTCCAGCGGGTGTACGCCGTCGCGCAGCGCCTGGCCGTGCAGGGCGCAGCCGCCCCCGCCGGGGAAGTCGGCGTCGTTGAGGAACACGCACGGGGCGTCTTCGCCCTGGGTGGCGGTACGCCGGGCCGGGTTCTTCCCGTCGATGGTGTCGGTCTCGGTCCAGTTCTTCGTACCCCGGCGGAAGTGCTGCCAGGTCTGCGGGGTGAGCCGCTTGACGGCGGCCCGGACCCGCTTCTCGTCGTCGGCGTCGGTGAAGAACGCGCCGTGCGAGCAGCAGCCGTCGGCGGCCCGGCCGGCGACGATGCCGTGGCAGCCCCGGCCGAAGATGCACGTCCAGCGGGACAGCAGCCAGGTGAGGTCGGCGCGGACCAGGTGCCGCTCGTCGGCCGGGTCGACGAACTCGATCCACTCACGAGGGAAGTCCAGCCCCACCTCCCGGCTACGGGGGTCACCGGGGTCGTCCACCAGCACGTGCAGCTCCACCTGGCTCGTCACCCGGCCCAGCGTACGCGGGGTCGGTCCCGCGGGCCGGCGAGCCGCGGAAACGCGTTGGCCCTAGGGTCTTCTCATGCGGCTGGGTGTGCTCGACGTCGGTTCCAACACGGTTCATCTGCTGGTGGTCGACGCCCACCACGGCGCGCATCCGTGGGCGGCGCACTCCGAGAAGGTGGTGCTGCGGCTGGCCGAGCAGATCGGGCCGGACGGCGCGCTCACCCAGGCCGGTGCCGACGGGCTGGTCGAGGCGGTCGGGTCGGCCCGGTCGGCGGCCACCGCCCTGGCCGTCGACGACCTGCTGGCCTTCGCGACCAGCGCGGTGCGTGACGCCACCAACGCGGCCGAGGTGCTGACCCGGGTGCGGGAGGAGACCGGCGTACGGCTGGAGGTGCTCTCCGGGGCGGACGAGGCGCGGGCGACCTTCCTCGCGGTCCGGCGGTGGTTCGGTTGGTCGGCGGGGCGGCTGCTGGCGATGGACATCGGTGGCGGCTCGTTGGAGTTGGCCGCCGGCATCGACGAGGACCCGGAGGTGGCGGTGTCGTTGCCGCTGGGGGCCGGTCGGCTGAGTCGGGAGCGGCTGCACGTCGACCCGTCGGGGCGGACGCCGCCGACCGCCGAGGCCGTGGAGGAACTGCGGCAGTACGTCGACGCGCAACTCGACCCGGTGGTGGAGAAGCTGGCGGGGGTGGGCTGGGAACGCCCGGTCGCCACCTCGAAGACCTTCCGGACGCTGGCCCGGCTGGCCGGGGCGGCGCCCTCCTCGGCGGGCCTGTGGGCCCGACGCAGCCTCACCCGGACCGGGGTGCGGCAGGTGCTGGGGTTCGTCCGGCACATCCCACCGGCCCAGCTCCCCGAGTTGGAGGGGGTGAGCGTCGGACGGGCCCACCAACTGCTGGCCGGTGCCGTGGTGGCCGAGGCGGTGCTGCGCCGGTTCGACCTGCCGGCGGTGGACATCTGCCCGTGGGCGTTGCGTGAGGGCGTCATCCTCAGACGGTTGGATCAGCTGGAACCGATGTGACGTGCAGCGGTCGTCCCGGGGGTTTTGCGGTTGCTCGTCCGGAAGTGGGGTGACCGGCCGGGCTACTCTCAGGGTTGTGACTTCCCGCGTCCCGGTGCTCCTGTCCACTTCCTCGGTCTTTCCCGAACGGACCGCGGCGGCGTTCCAACTCGCTGCGGCGCTCGGCTACGACGGCGTCGAGGTGATGGTCTGGACCGATGCCGTCAGCCAGGACGCCGGCGCGCTACAGGGCCTCGCCAGGCACTACGGCGTGCCGGTGCTGTCGGTGCACGCCCCCTGTCTGCTGGTCACCCAGCGGGTGTGGAGCCCCGACCCGTGGGAGCGGCTGCGCCGGGCCGCCGAGCTGGCCGACACGTTGGAGGCGCCGACGGTGGTGGTGCACCCGCCGTTCAGCTGGCAGCGTGACTACGCCCGGAGCTTTGCCGACGGGCTGGACGCCGTCGCCGGCCGGTTCGGCGGGCTGCGCCTCGCGGTGGAGAACATGTACCCGGTACGGATGGCCGGGCGGCAGTTCGTCCCGTACGTGCCCGGCTGGGATCCGACCGAGGCCGGCTACCCCTCGTACACGCTCGACCTGTCGCACTGCGCCGCGTCGCACACCGACTCGCGGGCGATGGCCGACCGGATGGGCGCCGGCCTGGCCCACGTACACCTCGGTGACGGCACCGGGGAGGGGCGCGACGAGCACCTGGTGCCCGGCCGGGGCAACCAGCCCTGCGCCGAGCTGCTCCGTTCGCTGGCCGGCCGTGGCTTCACCGGCTCGGTCGCGGTGGAGGTGACCACCCGGGGCGCCAGGAGCCGCGCCGTCCGCGAGGCCGACCTACGCGAGTCCCTCGCCTTCGCCCGCGCCCACCTCACCGCCCCCTCCCCCCTCAACGCCTGACCCCACCCCCCACCCCCCACCCCCCTTCCCCCCTTCCCCCTCCCCCCTCCCCCCGTTCCGGTGATCAAGAGGTTTGCGTCAGCCCTGCGGAGAAACGTGACGTAAACTTCTTGATCAACTCGTGGGGGTGGGGTTTGGGTGGGGGTTTGGGGGTTAGGGGACTGGGGTGAGGGTGGGGGGTGGGGTGGGGTGTTCGGTGGCGGCGCGTTTGCGGGCGCGGTGGGCGGCGACGTGGGAACGGGTGGCGCAGCGCTCCGAGCAGAACCGGCGGCAGCAGTTGGACGAGGTGTCCAGGTAGACGTTGCCGCAGCGCTCGTCGGCGCAGACCCCGAACCGGGCGCTGCCGTACTCGCAGAGCCAGACCGACAGGCCCCACACCGCGCCGGCCAGGTACTCCGCGCTGACCGAGGCGCCCCGGCTGGTCACGTGCATGTGCCAGTCGCTGGAGTCGTGACCGGAGATGCGCGGCTGCACCGGGAACGCCTCCAGCATGGCGTTCAGCTCGGCCACCGCCTGGGCGTCGCGCCCCGAGGTGCCGTACTCGAAGACGTCGCGCAGGCGCTTCTGCGCCCGGCGGAAGATCGCCAGGTCCCGCTCGGCGACCTCGTCGCGCATCCACGCGTTGTCGTCCGGAATGAGGGCCCGCAGGTCGTCGAGGCCGTCCAGGCGGGCGTTGACGAGGTCGACGCCGGTCCTGGCGTACGCGTCGAAGTTCACCTGACCAACGGTAGACGACTCATGCGGCACGCGGCGCGTCGATGTAGTGCGGCAGAAAGCGCGCGTAACCGTCGGTGATCAGACTCTCGCTCTCTCGGATGCCGACGCCGGCCGACTCCCCGTCGACGATCCAACTGCCCAGCACCATCCGGCCCCCGTCGAACTGCGGCAACGCCCGGAACTCCTGGTAGCAGAAACCCTCCTCACCGTAGATCCCCGGATTGCTGATCTCCGCGTCGCCGGTCACGATGCGTACCGAGCCGCCCTCCCGGCCGAGCAGCGGCTTCGCCACGTACTCCGGCATCCCGCGCGGCGAGTCCAGGTACGCCGGGAGCAGGTACTCGTGCCCCGGGTACAGCTCCCAGAGCACGGCCAGCAGCGCCTTGTTCGACAGCAGCAGCTTCCAGGCCGGCTCGATCCAGGTGGTCGGGGTGCCCGGGTCCAGCGCCGGACGGCCGTACGGCTCGGCCAGCATCCACTCCCACGGGTAGAGCTTGAAGCAGGTGGTGACCGGCCGGTCGGCGGCGTCGACGAAGCGCCGGCCGTCCCAGCCGAGGTGCTGGATCGGCAGCAGCGTCACGTCCAGCCCGGCCTGCCGGGCCGTCTCGGCCAGGTAGCCGGCGGTGATCTGGTCCTCGCCGGACTCCTCCTCGTTCGACCAGCACACGTGCACCCGCCGGTCGTGCAGCCCGGTGCCGATCTTCGCCCACGCCCCGACCAGTCGCTCGTGCAGGCTGTTCCACTGGTCCGCGTCGGGGCGGGTCTCCTCCAGCCAGTACCACTGGACGATGCTCGCCTCGACCAGGGCGGTCGGGGTGTCGGCGTTGTACTCCAGCAGCTTCGGCGGCCACGAGCCGTCGTAGGCGAGGTCGAACCGGCCGTACAGGGTGGGCGGGCGTTCGTGCAGCGACCGGGCCACCGCCTCCGCGGCCCAGGCCGGGATACCGAACTCCGCGTACCGGTTGCGGGCCACCACGTGCTCGGCGGCGGCCACCGACATCCGGTGCAGCTCCTCGGTCGCCTCCTCCAGCCGTAACACCTCGTCCAGCTCGAAGGCGTATGCGGCCGACTCGTCCCAGTACGACATGATCTCGCCGTCGGGCAGCTCGGTGTCGACGTACACCAGTCCCTGGCTGCGGATCACCGCGTCGAAGTCCGGGCGGGGGGTGACCCGCTCGCGGCGCACCGTCAGCCGCCGCAGGAGGCGAGGTGGGTGCCGAAGCCGCCGCGCTCCGGCAGCGCGCCGGCCACCGGGTCGGGCGCGGCGGTCCGGGGATCGATGCCGACCGTCGGGACCTGCATGGCGAGCGCGACGGTGTCCCCGCCGCCGACCGGCCCGAGGGCGCAGTCGTCATCGTCGTCGTCGGAGGTCAGGTTGCAGCCGGAGAGGGCGAGCGCCAGCGCGGTGAGCGCACCGAGCTGCACGGAGGCCGACCGCAGCCGGCGGCGGGGGTGTCGTTCCACGTTCATGGTTGTAACCGATCTACGCCACCCGCGCGCCCCCGGACCGGGGCCTGTGATGCGGTTGGAACCTGCCCGATGAGGTCCGGCCGCCGCCGGGCGCAGCCGTACCGCCGGGCGATACCCTCGGCTCATGCTCCGTTCCGTCATCCTCGCCGCCTCCCGGTCATCCCAGGTCGAGCGGCTCGTCGCGACGGCCCCGTTCACCCGGGACGTCGTCCGCCGGTTCGTCGCCGGCACCGGCACCGACGACGCGTTGCGCGCGACCCGCGCACTCGTCGCCGACGGCCTCGCGGTCACCCTCGACAACCTCGGCGAGGACACCGTCACCCCCGAACAGGCGACCGCCACCCGGGACGAGTACCTCACCCTGCTGCAACTGCTCGCCGCCGCCGGGCTGACCCCGGCCGCCGAGGTGAGCGTGAAGCTCTCCGCCCTCGGCCAGCGGTTCGACGAGCAGTTGGCGTACGACAACGCGCGGGCGATCTGCGTCGCGGCCGACCAGGCGGGCACCACGGTCACCCTGGACATGGAGGACCACACCACCACCGACTCGACCCTGGACGCGCTGACCAAGCTGCGCAAGGACCACCCGTCGACCGGCGCGGTGCTCCAGGCGTACCTGCGGCGTACCGAGTCGGACTGCCGGGAGTTGGCCGGCGTCGGGTCGCGGGTGCGGCTGTGCAAGGGCGCGTACTCCGAGCCGGAGTCGGTGGCCTACCAGGCGGCCCGTGAGGTGGACAAGTCGTACGTGCGGTGTCTCAACGTGCTGATGTCCGGGGACGGTTACCCGATGCTGGCCACCCACGACCCGCGCCTGATCGCCATCGGCGAGGACCGGGCCCGCTGGTTCGACCGGGGACCGGACGAGTTCGAGTTCCAGATGTTGTACGGCATCCGCCCCGAGGAGCAGGCCCGGCTGGCCGGCGAGGGCTACACGGTGCGCACCTACCTGCCGTACGGCGAGGACTGGTACGGCTACCTGATGCGTCGCCTCGCCGAGCGTCCCGCGAACCTGATGTTCTTCGGCCGGGCGCTGGCGTCGAAGAAGTGAGCCGGGTCGGGTCGCCGCGCGGGTGACTCTGGCCGGATCGCCCGATTCGTCGTACCCTTCGCCGGTGACCGAGGACGCCCCGCGCCGTCGCCCACCGTGGTCGCGGTGGACGGCGCTCGCGGTGGTTCTCGCGCTGCTCACCTGCGGTCTGCCGGCGGCGCTGCTGGCCGGAGCCGGCCGTCGGGCCGCCGATCGTCAGGTGGTGGCCCGACCGGCGGGCGCGTCGGCCGATCCGGCCGGTCCGGCGGGCCCGGCCGACCTGGCTGATCCGGCCGACCTGGCCGTCCGCACCGGCCGGCACCTCGCCGCCCAGCTCGATCGGCAGGCCGCCGCGCTGCTGCGGGGCGACCGCGCCGGCTTCCTGGCGATCGCCGACCGGTCCGCCCGGTCCGCCCTGGCCCGCCGGTACGCCGCGCTGCGGGCGCTGCGGGTGACGGTGTGGCGGGCCGAGCCGGAGGGGCTGCCCACCGCCGTCCCCGGGCAGCCCGGCCGGTGGCGGCAGCCGGTCACCTTCCGGTACTGCCTCGTCGTGCCGGACTGCCGGCCCGACCCGGTGCGGGTCCAGACCCGGTGGCGCGGGTCCGACGACGCCCCGGTCCTGCTCGCCGTCGAGGAGTCCCGATCGGAACGGACCGGTCCGCGACCCTGGGAGGTCAGCGAGCTGGTCGCCGCCGTCGGCCCACGGACGGTGGTGGCCACCACCCCGGCGTACCGCGAGCGGCTGCCGGGGCTGCTGGCCGGGGCCGAGGCGGCGGCGGAGGTCGCCGACCGGTACGCGGTGGCCGGTCCGCCCCCGGACCGGTACCGGATCTTCTACGCCGGCCGATCCGAGTGGCTGCGCTGGTACGGCGGGGGCCGACCCCGGTGGACCGCCGGGTACGCGGTCACCGTCGGCGACGGGCGGCACGAGGTGGTGCTCAACGCCGCCGCGCTCACCGCCAGTGGCCCCGACGAGCTGCTCCGGCACGAGCTGACCCACGCGGCATCGCTGCCCCCGGCGGGCTATTCCGGTGGGCAGACCTGGTGGCTGGTGGAGGGGTTGGCCGAGTACGCCGCCACCGACAACGCCCCGGTCGACCGCTACGAGGGGCTGGACGAGGTCCACCGGTTCGTCGCCGACGGCTGGGACGGTCGGCTGGCCGGCCTCGCCCCGGCCGACGACGCCCCGGCCGACCGGGCGGGCGCCGCCTACGGCGTCGGCTACCTGGCCGTCCGACACCTCGCCGACCGGTACGGCGAGCAGCGGATGCTGGCCTTCTTCCGGGCGGTACTGCACGAGGGCCGGACCGTCTCCGAGGCGTCCGCGCAGGTCTTCGGCGAGCCGTGGCAACCGTTGCACGACGAGTGCGTCGGCTACGTCCGCACCCGAACGTAGTCTGCGTCCAGGTGGAAGACACCAGGTCACGACCGGGTGAACGGCATCTCGCGCAGGATCAGTTGCCGGAAGGGATCGCGCAGGTCACAGCCGTCCCGCTACCGTACTGATAACACGCGCGTTGCCGGCCCGCACGGGAGCTCCGTCGGGTGGCGCGCGCCGGGCATGGGATGGGTCGGGTGAGCCATGGCCGGGTCGCAGTCCTCCGACGGTCGGCTGTCGGACGTCAGGTTCCTCACGGTCGCCGAGGTGGCCTCGGTGATGCGGGTGTCCAAGATGACGGTCTATCGCCTGGTGCACAGCGGTGAACTCACCGCAGTCCGGGTGGGCCGGTCCTTCCGGGTGCCCGAGCACGCGGTGCACGACTATCTGCGGGGAGCGTTCCAGGAGACCGCCTGACCTCGCCGATCGTGACGTAACGGGCATCGACGGGGGCGCGTTGGTCCTGCTGACGCTCTCCGGTTACCCTGGAGCCGATCCTGACCGTACGCCGGTGCGCCCCGACGCCACCAGGCTGGCCCAGGTCCGTTGTCCGTAAGCGGCCAACGGCGTCACCATCTCGACGCCGCGGGTTCGCCCCCGAACGTTGCATTGAAAGGCTGTCGTATGGGCTCGGTGGTCAAGAAGCGCCGCAAGCGCATGGCTAAGAAGAAGCACCGCAAGCTGCTGCGCAAGACCCGCGTCCAGCGTCGCCGTCTCGGCAAGTGACCGGAGCCGGGTCACCACCCGGCATCCGGCACCACTTGCCAACTGTCGACCCTCGGAGGCTCAGGTGATCAGGCCGCGGACATCCCGGCTCGGTCCCTCCTGCCGGTCAGGGCGTGCGCGATGACCCCCGGTGGCACCCCAGGTGCTCCGGGGGTCGTCGTCGTGACCGGGGTCGGCCGCTACCTGGGCGCACACGTCGCCGCCCGGCTCGCCGCCGACCCACGCATCGAACGGGTGATCGGTGTCGACCCGGCCACCCCTGCTCCCGAGTTCACCGACCTGCTCGACCGGGTCGAACGGATCCGCCTGGACCTCGACTCGCTCGGCGGGCTGCTCGCCGACCTCGACGTCGACGCCGTGGTCCACCTGGCCCTGGCCACCGCCCCCGACCCGCAGCACGGCGGTCGGTCGGCGATGAAGGAACAGAACGTCATCGGCACCATGCAGCTCCTCGCCGCCTGCCAGCGGGCGCCCCGCTTGCGCAAGCTGGTGGTCCGCTCGTCGACCGCCGCCTACGGCGCGTCCTTCCGCGACCCGGCGGTCTTCACCGAGGAGACCGAGCCCCGCGAGGTGCCGCGCGGCGGTTTCGGCCGCGACATCCTGGACATCGAGGGGTACGTGCGCGGCTTCCGTCGCCGTCGACCCGACGTCACCGCGACGGTGCTGCGCTTCGCCCCGTTCATCGGCTCCACCGCCGACACCACGCTCACCCGTTACCTGTCCCAGCCGGTGGTGCCCACCGTCTTCGGCCGCGATCCGCGGCTCCAGTTCGTGCACTTCGACGATGCCCTCGAAGTGCTGCACCGGTCGATCGCCGAGGACCATCCGGGCACGTACAACGTCGCCGGACCGGGGGTGCTCTCGCTGTCCCAGGCGATCCGCCGGGCCGGACGGGTGGCGGTGCCGGTGTGGGAGCCGGGGTTGTCCGGGGCCGCCGCGATCGCCCGTAACCTCGGCTTCGGCCGTTACGGCCTGGACCAGGTCGACCTGATCGTGCACGGCCGGGTGGTCGACACCAGTCGACTGACCCAGGAGTACGGCTTCACCCCGCGCTCCACCGCCGTCGCGTTCGACGACTTCGTCCGCGCCCACCACGGTGGTGTGGTGGTCAGCCGGGACCGGCTCGCCGCCGCCGAGGAGTTGGTGCTGGAGAGCATCCGGCAGGTCCGCTCGGCCGTCCGGGAACGTACGTGACCGAGCAGAACGGCCACCGCCGGCGCACCACGCCACCCGTCCCCGCCCCACCCGTCCCCCACGGAGCGGTCCCCGGCCCGGGGCTACCCGGCCCGACCGCCGCCGCCTCGGCCGGCTCCGGTCCGGCGGTGGCGGACCGGCCCGGTGACCAGTGGGACCGTAGGGTCGCCTCCGGCCTGGCGTTCCTCCGCCGACGCCTCTCCGGCCAGTACGAGGTGGACGAGTTCGGCTTCGACCCGGAGCTGACCGGGGCGGTCTTCCACCCACTGCTGCGGCTGCTCTACCGCGACTGGTTCCGCACCGAGGTCGGTGGCCTGGAACACGTGCCCGCCGACGGGGCCGGTCTGGTGGTCGGCAACCACTCCGGCACGGTGGCCCTGGACGCGCTGATCCTCTCCGCCGCCCTGCACGACCAGCATCCGGCCCACCGCTACCTGCGGTTGCTCGGCGCGGACCTGGTCTTCCGGATGCCGGTGGTCTCCGAGCTGGCCCGCAAGACCGGCGGTACGGTCGCCTGCAACCCGGACGCCGAGCGGCTACTCGGCAACGGGGAACTGGTGGGCGTCTTCCCGGAGGGTTTCAAGGGCGTCGGCAAGCTCTACTCCGACCGCTACAAGCTGCAACGCTTCGGTCGGGGTGGCTTCGTCTCGGCGGCGCTGCGTACCGGCACCCCGATCGTCCCGGTCGCCATCGTCGGCGGCGAGGAGATCTATCCGATGCTGGCCGACATCAAGCCGCTGGCCCGGCTGCTCAAGCTGCCCTACTTCCCGGTCACGCCGACGTTCCCCTGGCTCGGGCCGCTGGGCATGGTGCCGCTGCCGAGCAAGTGGTTGATCGAGTTCTGCCCGCCGGTCCCGACCGCGCACCTGACCGACTCGGCGGACGATCCGCTGGTCGTGTTCAACCTCGCCGACCAGGTGCGGGAGACCATCCAGCAGACCCTGCACCACCTGCTGGAACGCCGCCCCGACCCGTTCGGCCCCTGAGCGGACCGCCTCGACACCGACAGGGCGGCACCGGTCGACGGCCGGTGCGGTTCAGGCCGGGCGGCGACGTCGGTGCAGCGCCAGGCCGGCGGAGACCGCGCCGGCCAGCAGACCGACCGCGGCCGTCGACGGTACGGCGATCCTGGCGGCCCGCCGGCCGGTGCGGAAGTCACGAACCTCCCAGCCCTGCTCCCGGGCCACGCGCAGCAGCGCGGCGTCCGGGTTGATCGCCACTGCCTGTCCCACCGCGCTGAGCATCGGCAGGTCGTTGCGGGAGTCGCTGTAGGCGGTGCACCGCGCCAGGTCCAGTCCTTCGACCGTGGCGAGCTGGGTGACCGCCTCGGCCTTGGCCGGCCCGTGCATCAGCTCACCCACCAGCCGGCCGGTGTAGGCCCCGTCGACGATCTCGGCGACCGTGCCGATCGCGCCGGTCAGGCCGAGCCGGGAGGCGATCACCCGGCCGATCTCCACCGGCGCGGCGCTGACCAGCCAGACCCGCCGTCCGGCGTCGAGGTGCCGCTGGGCGAGACGACGGGTGCCGGCCCAGATCCTCGGCGCCATCAACTCGTCGAAGATCTCCTCGGCGAGCCGTTCGACGTCGTCGACCCGCCAACCCTCGACGAAGGCGAGGGCTGCCTGCTTGGCGTGCGACATGTCACCGGCGTGCTCGGTGGCCAGCAGTCGGAACCGGGCCTGCTGCCAGGCGAACCGGGCCAGGTCACCGGTGGTGAAGTACCTGCGGGCGGCGAGCCCACGGGCGAACCAGTAGATCGACGCGCCCTGCATCATGGTGTTGTCGACGTCGAAGAACGCGGCGGCCCGGGGATCCGTCGGCGCGGGGACGGGTGGTGCCGTCGCGTCCGCCCAGCCGGCGGTGTGCCCGTGGACGTCGGTGCTGACCGTGACCTTGCGAGTGTTGGCCATGGCACCTCCCTCCAGCGACGACGACCCGGCCCGCTCCGGTTCCGAGCCTAGTCCGGCACGGACTCCGGCCGACCGGTCGAAGCGGGAACTGTGGCGTGCGGCTCCGCCGCCGGTCAGCGATCGATCGGGCAGGCGGCCGGGGCGGGGCCGAGGGCGTCGCTGCCCGCCGGGGCAGGCAGCTCGCAGGTGATCGCGGCGCGCAGCGCGTCGGAGCGCTTGCGGATGGCGTCGAGCAGGGCGAGGGACTGCCGGGTGCGCTCCCGCTCGGCGGAACCGGCCCCGTCGAGCAGGCCACTCACCGCTCGGCGTTGCCCGGCGACGAAGGTGTTCACCGCGTCCAGCGCCGTCGGATCGGCGCGCTCCACGGCGCCGCTGGTGAGCAGCCGTACGCCCTGCCGGGTGTCGGCGTCCATGTCGTCGAGCACCGTGCTGAACCCGGTCGCGTCGTTGCGGAGCGTGGCCGCCTCGTCGAGCCGGGTCCGGGCGAAGTCGAGGAAGAGCTGCCCCCGGCTGATGTCCGAGCTGGCCAGGGCGAGCTGGGCCCGTTCGGTGGAGCGCTTCATGCCGTACAGGGCGTCGCCCGGCACCGCGTTCTCGCTGGCCGTGGAGATGCCGGAGACGGCGACCGCCCCGGCCGCGATACCGACCAGGATGGCACCCCGGGCCCGGGCCCGCCGGGCGGTCGCACCGCCCAGCAGCGAACCCCGGGCGGTGGCCTTCGGTGGGACGTCGGCGACGGGATCGGTGGCGCTCTCCCGCTCGGCCGCGGCGATCAGCATGGCCCGCAGGCCGGCACGGAACTCGGCGTCCACCTCGACGTCGGGCCGTTCGGCGACGATTCGCTGCCCGACCGCGACGAGCGCGGCGAGCTGGCCGTCGGCGCGGGACCGGACATGGTGGCGTCGGCCGCCGTTGGCCTCGTCGAGAAGCTGGGCGAAGCGTACGGCCCGACGACGGGAGAAAAGGTCGCTGTCCACCGCAGGCACCCCCTCTCGCTGGTCACGGCCGGTCGGCCGCGGTGGTTCCCAGCGACCGGCGGCGGCGTGCACCGTCGTACCAGGGTCGTGGTCGGCGGCGCTGCTCCGGACCGGGACGGGTCCGGGAGCGCCGGAACAACCACCGGCCGCACCCGGAGAAACGCTCCGCACCGGGCACCGGTTACGGGGCGGCCGGGAGCGAAATCACGAAGAGTGATCGTTGCCGCAGGTCAGGGCTGGAAACCGTCCGGCAACAGGCGGGCCAGCGCCCGGACGGCGCGGTACTGCAACGCCTTGATCGCTCCCTCGTTCTTGCCCATCGCACGGGCCGTCTCCGCCACCGAGAGGCCCTGGAGGAAGCGGAGCACGATGCACTCCTGCTGTTCCGGGTTGAGCCGGGTGACGGCGGTGAGCAGCGCGACGTTGGTGATGTGCTCGACCACCGCCGCCTCGGGGCTGCCCTCCGGCCCGCGGTCCTCCCGGTCCGCGTCGAGCACGTCGCCGGTGGTCACCTCCAGCCGGTAGCGGCCGGACTTGAAGTGGTCGGCGACCAGGTTGCGGGCGATGGTGACCAGCCAGGCGCCCAGGTCGCGGCCCTGCCAGGTGAAGCTGCCGATCCGCTTGAGGGCGCGCAGGAAGGTGTCCGAGGTGAGGTCCTCCGCCAGTTGGCGGTTGCCGACCCGGAAGTAGACGAACCGGAAGACCGTGTCGACGTACCGGTCGTAGATCAGTCCGAACGCCTCGGCCTCGCCGCCCTGCGCCCGCTCGACCAGCGCCCATACCTCGGTGGCCGGGTCGGACGGGTCGGGCCGGCTCGGGAAGCCGGTGGGCGAGGTGCCGGTGGGCGGCGGGACGGTGCCGGGCGGGACGGTGCCGGGCGCATCGGCGGCGGGCGGGTCGTCGGCCGGGATCGCCGGGAGCGCGGTGGGTTCGGCCGGGACGGTCGGGATCAGGGCGGTGTCGTCGGCCGGGACGGTCGGGATCAGGGCGGTGTCGTCGGCCGGAACGGCCGGGATCAGGGCGGTCTCCCCGCTGGCCGGATCGCCGACGGCGGGGGGGTCGTCGACCCGTCGACTCTGCGTCGGCATGGTGGGTGGTCGGGCGGGCGAGGTCACCCGGCCGGACGGCGTGGCGTTGCCGCCGGGCGCCCCGGCCCGGGGTGCCGCCTCGTTGTGGTGCGGACGCTGGTGCACCCGGCGGGATGCCGGGTCCGGGCGGGCCGGATCCAACCGTTCGTTGACCGATGCCCGGGGCGCTGGCCCGGTGAGGCCGGAGGGGCGATCCGCGTAGCCGAAGGCGGTCACCGGGCCTCCCCGGGGCGCGACACGACCGGGCCCGGATGGCGGCGAGAGATCGCCGCGCCGGGTCTGCCCCTGACGGGCATGGCCGTGTGGGGGTGTGCCGACGCGCGGCAGATCCCCTTGAGGTGCTGGTCCAATGCGCGCACAGGCACGGGGGCCTCCTCGGGCTGAGGGGTGTCGACTCACGGCAAATGGGGCGAGTCGACCCGAGTGATGATAGGGCCAACGTCACCCGCGTGTGGCAAGTCCGTTACACAGGGCCAAAGTATTTGCGCGGCCCGCGCACACCTGCCGGACCGGTTGTCCGTCGTGGTCGGTTGACTTTCACGTCATGACTTGCTTAGGGGTGGAAAGTCCAGGTCAGAGTAGGGGCAGCGGGTCGCCGGCGAAGCGCACCGCCGGTCCGGTCGCCGGCGTTTCCCGCTCGCCGTGGGGGCGGTCCGGACGCCGCCGACCGGCCCGACCGACCGACCTTCCTTACGCTGAGTGACCGTGCGGTGTGTGGGCCTGGCCGGGCGGCCGGCGGCGTGTCAGACTCAGCCACCGCGGGGGTCACGGGCCGGCGACCGGCTCGGCCGTCCGGGGTGTGCCGCACCTGTGGACGGGCGAGACTGGGCAGGCGTGCGTGGTGCGGCGTCGGGCTTCCGGCGTCCGGTGCGCAGCGGCCCGTCCACCGCGCGTAACCCCCAGTCGCGGCCGAGTTCGGCCGCCCGTACCCGGAGGTCCCGATGTCCACTGACGCCCGGCTCGCCCTGATCACCCGGCCCGGCTGCCATCTGTGCGAGGACGCTAAGGCCGCCCTGGAGCGGGTGGTGGCGGTCACCGGCGACCGGTGGGTGGAGAAGGACGTCACCGGCGACGTCGAGTTGGAGCGTGAGTACGGCGACCGGCTGCCGGTGGTGCTGCTCGACGGCAAGGAGCACGGGTACTGGCGGGTGGAGGAGGAGCGGCTGCTGCGCGACCTGACCACTCCTCAGCTCTAGGGTGGCGCGGATCACGGGGTGTCGGCGGCTACGCGCGATTGGTGAGTGAAGTCGGGATTGAGCAATAATCGCGCGGCGGCCCACCTGCGGCGCCGGATCGATCTTGTGGGATGGAGGAGCTGGTGGAGGGGTGCCGCGAGTCAGCAAGATCGCGATTTGTGCACGTCTTCACAAGCGCCTACTCTGTAGTTCCAAAGCGCCCTGCTAGCACGGCCGGTTCTCCCGGCTGCCGGCGGGGGTCCCCAAAGGGCCGGGCACCGGAGTCGGCCGAGGATCGCACCGCACGGAGTCTCATGAGTCAGCACCGTCACCCAGGCGCGCCCGATCGCGCCGGTGCCGTACCGGCGCTCCCGGACCTCCCGGAGGCGACCGTCGCGCGGCTCCCCGAGTATCTTCGCGCCCTGCACAATCTCGCCGACGCCGGGCACGAGACGGTGTCCAGCGAGGGCCTGGCCGGCGCGGCCGGGGTCAACTCGGCCAAGCTCCGCAAGGATCTCTCCCACCTCGGTTCGTACGGCACCCGGGGGGTCGGTTACGACGTCGCCCTGCTGGTCGACCAGATCGAGTTCGTGCTCGGGCTCACCCAACGCCGGGCGGTCGCCCTGGTCGGGGTGGGTAATCTCGGTCACGCTCTGGCCGGCTACGACGGCTTCGCCGGCCGGGGTTTCCGGATCGCGGCGCTCTTCGACGCCGACGTGTCCCGGGTCGGCGAGATGATCAACGGCCTGGTCGTACGACACGTCGACGAACTGCCCCGGGTGGCCGCCGAGGAGGCGATCTCGATCGGCGTGATCGCCACCCCGGCACCGGCCGCCCAGGCGGTGGCCGAGCAGTTGGTCGCCGTCGGCGTCACGAGCATCCTCAACTTCGCCCCGTGCGTACTCTCGGTGCCGGACGGGGTCGACGTGCGCAAGGTCGACCTCGCCATCGAGCTTCAGATCCTGTCCTTCCACGAGCACCGCAAGGCGTCGTTGACCGCGCTGCCCGCCGCTGGCGGCTCCGCCCTCACCGCCCTGCCCGGCGGGCTCGCGACCCCCGACACCCAGGAGGCGATCGGCACGTGAAGCTGCTCGTCGTCGGCGCGTCCTACCGCACCGCTCCCGTGGTCACCCTGGAGCAGTTGGCGGTCGCCCCCGCCGACCTCACCCGGACCCTGGACCGCCTGGTCGCCCAGCCGTACGTCGCCGAGGCGGTGCTCGTCTCCACCTGCAACCGGGTGGAGGTGTACGCCGCCGTGTCCGGTTTCCACGGCGGCCTCGGCGACATCTGCGCCGTCCTCGCCGAGCAGGCCGGCGCCCCGCCCGCCGCGTTCGCCAACCACCTCTACGTGCACTACGACTCCGCCGCCGTCGACCACGTGTTCCGGGTCGCCGCCGGGCTGGACTCCATGGTGGTCGGTGAGGCGCAGATCCTCGGCCAGCTCCGGGACGCCTACCACTGGGCCTCCGGCGCGGACACCGCCGGGCGGCTGCTGCACGAGCTGATGCAGCAGGCGTTGCGGGTCGGCAAGCGGGCCCACGCCGAGACGAACATCGACCGGGCCGGGCAGAGCGTCGTCACCGCCGCCCTGGACCTCACCGCCGAACTGCTCGACGGCGACCTCGCCGGCCGGCCGGCCATGGTGGTCGGCGCGGGCGCGATGGGCGCGCTGAGTGTGGCGACGCTGTCCCGGCGGGAGGCGGGCCCGCTCACCGTCACCAACCGGGGGGCCGACCGGGCCGTCCGCCTGGCCGAGTCGTACGGGGCGAAGGCCGTCCCGATGGCCGAACTCGTCCACACGCTTTCCACAGTGGACATCGTAGTGGCCGCCACCGCGGCCACCGAACCGGTCCTCACCCTCGACGTGGTGACCGGGGCGCTCGCCCTCCGCGACCCCGACCGGGGACCGCTGGTCCTGCTCGACCTCGCCGTACCCCGCGACGTCGCGCCCGACGTGGCCGAGTTGGCCGGCGTCGAGGTGATCGACATCGACCGGATGGCCACCCTGCTCGCCGATGGTCCGGCCGCCGCCGACGCCGCCGAGGTCACCCGGATCGTGACCGCCGAGGTCGAGGCGTTCCTGAGCTGGCTGCGGGGGGCCGACGTGGCACCCACCGTGGCCGCCCTGCGCGGACGCGCCGACGACGTGGTCACCACCGAGCTGCGCCGGCTCGCCCAGCGTCGCCCGGATCTCAGCGACGACCAGCGTGCCGAGGTCGCCCGGACCGTGCACCGGGTGGTGCAGCGGCTGCTGCACCAGCCGACCGTCAAGGTCCGCCAGCTCGCCGCCGAGCCGGGTGGCGACCAGTACGCCGCGCTGCTGCGCGAGCTGTTCGACCTGGAGGTGCCGCAGACCTCCCCGGTCGACTCGGTGCCCGACGTGGTCGAGACCGTCGACGGCCGTGCTTCGTTCGAGGTCGCGGGTGTGCCGACGACCGGCACCGACCAGCCGCCCACCGGAGGTGAGCGATGAGTACCCCCCTGCGCCTCGGCACCCGGGGCAGCGCCCTGGCCCTGGCCCAGTCCGGTCACGTCGCCGCGGCGATCACCGCGGCGACCGGCCGGGCCGTCGAGCTGGTCGAGGTGGTCACCGCCGGTGACCGCTCGTCCGCGCCGGTGCAGCGGCTCGGCGTCGGCGTCTTCGTGTCGGCGTTGCGTGACGCGCTGACCGCCGGCACCATCGACCTGGCCGTGCACTCCTACAAGGACCTGCCCACCGCCGGGGCGAATGGGCTGGTCGTCGCGGCGGTGCCGCCCCGCCAGGACCCGCGCGACGCGCTGGTCGCCACCGGTGGTCGTACCCTCGCCGAGCTGCCGCCGGGGGCCGTGGTCGGCACCGGCGCGCTGCGCCGGATCGCCCAGTTGCACGCCCTCGGCCTGCAACTGGAGGTCACCCCGATCCGGGGCAACATCGACACCCGGCTCGGCCGGGTGCTCGGCCCGGACGCCGACCTCGACGCGGTCGTCCTGGCTCGGGCCGGGCTGGCCCGGATCGAGCGGACCGACGTGATCACCGAAACGCTCGACCCGATGCTGATGCTGCCCGCGCCCGCCCAGGGCGCGCTGGCGGTGGAGTGCCGGGCCGACGACTCCGACCTGGTCGAGCTGCTCTCCGCGCTCGATCACGCACCGTCCCGGGCCGCGGTCACCGCGGAACGGGCGCTGCTGGCCACCCTGGAGGCCGGGTGCTCCGCCCCGGTCGCCGCCTACGCCGAACTCGCCGAAGGCGAGAACGGCGACGAGATTTACCTGCGCGGGGCGGTGATCAGCCCGGACGGTTCCCGAGACCTCCGGCTGTCCCGCACCGGAACGCCCGCCGACGCGGCGGAGATCGGCAAGGCACTCGCCGCCGAACTCCTCGAACTCGGCGCCGACTCGATCCTCGGCCACGAAGGAAGCACCGGCCCGGGGACCCAGCAATTTGGGAGCACAGAATGACCCGCACCCGTAAGCCCGTCGGCCGCATCGCGTTCGTCGGCGCCGGTCCCGGTGACCCGGGCCTGCTGACCCGCCGGGCCCACGACGCCCTGGTCGACGCCGACCAGGTGGTGTACGACCGGGGAGTCCCCGAGTCGCTGCTCGACGTCGTCCGTGCCCAGGCCAGGTCCGACGCCCAGTTCAGCCCCGCCGAGGGTGTGCCGGGCGACGTGGCGAAGATGCTCATCAGCGCGGCCCGTTCCGGGCTCAACGCGGTGCACCTGGTCGCCGGTGACCCGTTCGGCCACGACTCGGTGGTCAAGGAGGTGCAGGCGGTCGCCCGTACCGCCGCGCACTTCGAGGTGGTGCCGGGCGTCGGCCAGGCCGAGGGCGTCGCCACCTACGCCGGGGTGCCGCTGCCCGGGGTACGCACCGCCGCCGATGTCGAGGACGTCGGCACGCTGGACTTCGACGCGCTCGCCGCCGCCGTCGGCCGGGGCTCGCTGGCCCTGGCGGTCGACGCCGGTGACCTGGCCGCCGTCCGGGACGGCCTGCTGGCCGCCGGGGTGGACGGCACCACCGGGGTCGGGGTGACCGGCGACGGCACCGGCGAGACGCAGTACACCACCACGTCGAGCGTGGACTCGTTCGTCGCGGCGGCGCTCGGTTTCACCGGCCGGGTGGTGCTCACCGTCGGCGAGGGCGTCGGCCAGCGGGACAGGCTGAGCTGGTGGGAGAACCGCCCGCTGTACGGCTGGAAGGTGCTGGTCCCCCGGACCAAGGAGCAGGCCGGGGCGATGAGCGCCCGGCTGCGCGCGTACGGGGCGATCCCGTGCGAGGTGCCGACCATCGCGGTCGAGCCGCCGCGTACCCCGGCCCAGATGGAGCGGGCGGTCAAGGGCCTGGTCGACGGCCGGTACGCCTGGGTGATCTTCACCTCGGTCAACGCCGTCCGCGCGGTCTGGGAGAAGTTCGCCGAGCACGGCCTGGACGCCCGGCACTTCGGCGGCGTCAAGATCGCCTGTATCGGTGAGGCCACCGCCGACGCGGTACGCGCGTTCGGCATCCAGCCGGAGCTGGTGCCCGCCGGGGAGCAGTCCTCCGAGGGGCTGTTGGCCGAGTTCTCGCCGCACGACGAGATCCTCGACCCGGTCGGCCGGGTGCTGCTGCCGCGCGCCGACATCGCCACCGAGACGCTCGCCGCCGGGCTCACCGAGCGCGGCTGGGAGGTCGACGACGTGACCGCGTACCGGACCGTCCGGGCCGCCCCGCCGCCCGCCGAGATCCGGGACGCCATCAAGTCGGGTGGGTTCGACGCGGTGCTCTTCACGTCCTCCTCGACGGTGCGTAACCTCGTCGGTATCGCGGGGAAGCCGCACACGCGTACCGTTGTTGCCGTCATCGGGCCCAAGACGGCGGAGACCGCCACGGAGTTCGGCCTGCGGGTCGACGTGCAGCCTCCGCACGCCTCGGTGCCCGACCTGGTGGAGGCGCTCGCCGCCTACGCCGTCGAGCTGCGCGAGAAGCTCGCCGCCATGCCGGCGAAGCAGCGTCGTGGTTCGAAGGTGCAGGGGCCGACCGCCCTCAGGTTCCGCTAGCCGTACTGGGAGGCCCCTCATGCCGTACCCCGAGATCCGGCCCCGCCGGCTGCGCCGCAACGCGGCCGTGCGGCGGCTGGTCTCCGAGACCCGCGTCGACCCGGTCGAACTGGTCGTGCCGATGTTCGTCAAGGAGGGGCTGGCCGAGCCACGGGCCATCGCGTCGCTCCCGGGAGTGCTCCAGCACTCCCGGGACTCGCTGCGCAAGGCGGCCGTGGAGGCGGTCCAGGCCGGGGTCGGCGGGATCATGCTGTTCGGGGTGCCGGCGACGCGTGACGCGCGCGGCTCCGGCGGGATCGACCCGGGCGGCATCCTGAACGTCGCCATCCGCGACGTGGTGGCCGAGGTCGGTGACGCCACCGTGGTGATGAGCGACCTGTGCCTGGACGAGTTCACCTCGCACGGGCACTGCGGTCTGCTCACCCCCACCGGCGACGTCGACAACGACGCCACCCTCGCCGCGTACGCCGAGATGGCGGTGGCCCAGGCGAACGCCGGGGTCGGCATGGTCGGCCCGTCCGGGATGATGGACGGCCAGGTCGGCGTGGTCCGCCGGGCCCTCGACGCCGCCGGTCACACCGACGTGGCGGTGCTGGCGTACACGGCGAAGTACGCCTCCGCCTTCTACGGCCCGTTCCGCGACGCCGTCGAGTCGGCGCTCGACGGCGATCGACGCACCTACCAGCAGGACCCGGCGAACCTGCGGGAGTCGCTGCGCGAGGTCGAGCTGGACGTGGCCGAGGGCGCCGACCTGGTGATGGTGAAGCCGGCCCTGCCCTACCTCGACGTGGTGGCGGCGGTCCGGGCCGCCGTCGACGTCCCGGTCGCCGCCTACCAGGTCTCCGGCGAGTACGCGATGGTCGAGGCGGCTGCCGCGAACGGTTGGATCGACCGCGAGCGGGTGATGCTGGAGACGCTCACCTCGATCCGCCGGGCCGGCGCGCAGGTCATCCTGACCTACTGGGCGGTCGAGGCCGCCGGTCTGCTGCGCCAGCGCTACTGAGCCCCGCGCGCCGCGCCGGGCCCGGTCCGCCCGACCGCCTCCCCTGCTGCGCCCGCTCGACCTCCCGCCGCGTCCCCGTCCTGCCCTCCGCCCCCGTCACCTCCGGCCCGCTACCTCCGGCCGTCCCCTCGGCCTGCTCCCGCCTCAGCCCCGTCACCCTTCGGCCGTCCCCTCGGCCCGCTCCCGCCGCCGCCCCTTTCCGCCTTCTTGGCCGGGCCCCATGCTGCCTTCCGCCTGGTCCCGTCCTGCCTGGTCCCGTCCCGTCCTGCCTGGTCCCGGCCCCTCGTGTCCCGTCTTCGCCCGCACTTCCCCGGCCGACGAGAGCGCGATGGTCAGCAACTCCACGTCTCGCGCCTGGTGTTGCCCCGTCCCCATGCGCGGCGGCAGCCCGCGCGAGCTGCACCGTCCGTTGCTCTCCGTGCTCGAATGCCCCGAAACCGTACCCACGTTCGCATGCTTTGCTCTGCTGCCTTCTGCGCGACGGTAGCTGTGGGTGTCCGTCGCGTGAAGGGCAGCAGAGCAAAGCGTCGGTACAGGGATAGGTGCGGGGCGCAGGGCTGGCAGCGTTCTCCCAGGTGAGAAGAGTTTGGTGGATCTTGGTCGGGTAAGGGAGGCAGTGTGGCGGCTACTGATCGTGACCGAG
Organism: Micromonospora sp. NPDC051925; assembly: GCF_044548625.1. NCBI lineage: Bacteria > Bacillati > Actinomycetota > Actinomycetes > Micromonosporales > Micromonosporaceae > Micromonospora > Micromonospora sp. NPDC051925. The sequence continues at coordinate 173,618 of NZ_JBIUCH010000011.1, forward strand.
TTGGCTGGGGGTGGCCAAGTTACTCAGTGTTGTCGCGTTGGTCCTCGGCGAGGCGAGGTTTTCCACAGGGGGCGGAGTTGTCCACAGGTGGCGGCGGCGGGGTTGCGACGGGGCATCGTCGGGCGCGACGGTGGATGCATGACCGACTCCGCACTGCCGCTCGACCCCGCCTCGACCGCCGCTTCCGGTCTCGCTCCGGGTTCCGGTCCCGCTCCGGGTTCCGGTCCCGCCGGGGCGGAGGGGCGGTCGTCGACGCTATCGGAGAACGAGCCACCGACCTTCCTCAGTAAGCCGTACGACCTGCCCTGGCCGGCAGCCGGCATCGTACGGGCGGTCCGGCGTCGCGCCGACGCGAGTCAACGGGAACTGGCGCGCTGGGCGGGGGTGCACCACGGCACGGTGGGTCGGATCGAGGCGGGCGCGCTCACTCCGAGTATCGCCCTGCTGCGCCGGATCATCGCGGCGGCCGGCTTCCGACTGGCCGTGGTAGACGAGTTCGGCCGGGTGCTCACCCCGATGCGGGACCGCGACGATGCCCGGGACGGTGCGGAGCGCCGCTACCCCTCCCACCTGGACACGATTCTCGACCCGGAACCGGGTGAGTGGTGGGCAGACGTCTACGGGCTCGCCCGACCGCCGGAGACGTTCTATCGCAACCGGGCCGTCCGGGACGCCATGCGCCGACGGAGCCAGTGGGAGGTGCGGGTGGCGAAGTACCGCAACGTGCCACCCCCGCCCCGGGTGGTGCGCCCGCAATGGTGACGGCCCGCCGATCCGGCGGGAAGCCGGACCGACGGGCCGTCGGACGTGCGGGGCCGTCAGTCGTCGTCGACGATGGTGCCGGTCGCCAACGGGTCGGCGAACCGCAGGTTCAGTGGACCGGCTACCGCGAACGCGATCTTCTCGTCCGCCTCCCGCTTCCGGTCACCGCGTACGGTCACCGGGAAGGCCAGCGAGGTCTGCCCGGCGGCCAGGGTCCGGCAGCCGACGTACGGCGCGAAGTCCACCATGACGGTCGCGGTCAGCCCCACCGTGGCGGCGCAGAGCCGCGTCGGCTGGGACAGCGGGCGGGACACGGTGACCTGGAAGGTCAGCGTGCTGGTGCCCCGGTCGCCCTCCACCACGGAGACGTCCGCCACCCGCAGCGACGGCTGGCTGCGGAACCGGGCCACCTGCGGGTCGTGGTCGCTGGCCCCGCGCGAGCCGTCCCCGGTGAAGTCCGCCGGCCAGTCCGCGTTGACGTGCGCCGCCCGGATCTGCACCAGGTCGTCGTGGAGCGCGTCGTTGACGAACAGGTTGTCCAGCGTCTGCGCCGACCCCTGGTAGCTGTACGAGTACGCCGCCGACGGCACGTCGGCCACCAGGTCGTCCCAGAGGTTGTGCAGGCCGGCCCGGTAGAGCGGGCCGAGCTGGTCCGACGGGGTCGGGTTCGCCCCGGTCGCGATCGGGTCGTCCGGCCGGGGGAAGACGTTCAGGTCCCCGCCGTACACCACCCGGGCGTTCGGGTCGGCCGTCTCGATCGCGGTGACGATCGCCGCCCCGTACCCGGCCTGCTCGGTGCGCTGCCCGACCCGGGTGTCCGGGCCGGACGAGTAGTGGTTGCTCAGCGCGTACAGCAGGTAGGACTCCGACCCGCCGGGCGTCGACTGCACCACGAACTTGCCGAGCTGCGGGGCCCGGGTGAAGACGTTGTCGCCGTCCTTGCCGGTCGAGGTGTCGGTGTCGGCCGGCAGCACCGCGTTGAGCGCCTTCGGGTTCTGCACGTCCGCGTTGGACGCCAGCCCCGCCGACCGGTACCGCACGATGGGGGAGGAGCCGAGCAGCGGGTCGGTGGCGGTCGCCCCGGCCAGCGACAGCCGGTCGGTGCGGTACAGGAACGCCGAGGTGATGCCCCGGGCGTCCGCGCCGGTGCGGTCGTACGCCGCCGCGTAGGCGGGGCCGCCGGCCGCCTTGATCGCCAACGCCAGGTCCTGGAGGGTGTCCGGGGCGCCGTCGGCGTTGTCGGTGCCGCCGCAGACCAGGCTGCCTCCGGAGACCGCGCAGATGTCCTGGTCCTCGGCCTCCTGCACCAGGATCAGGTCCGGGGCGTGCAGGTCGGTGCGGATCTGGGCGGCCAGCTCGGTCAGGTGCTCCCGGTAGTCGGCCTCACTCGCCGGCACGTAGTCGAACGGCGGGGAGACCCCGGGGCAGCCCGAGTTGCCGGTGAAGTCGCAGCCGTCGAACGGGTCGTCGCGGAAGTCGTACAGGTTCTCCACGTTGTAGGTCGCCACCGCGACCTCCCGGGACCGGTCCGCCGGGCGCGGCGGGTTGTTCGTCGCCGGGTCGACCCCGGCGGCCAGGGAGAGCGCCTCCGGCTGCACGCTGAACTTGCTGAAGCCGTACGACACCGCGCCGAACGCGTCGGCGGTGAGGGTGTCGAAGGTGCGGGCCGGCGGGAGCAGCGTCGTCGAGTCATCGGCGGTGGCCTTCACCCCGCCACCACCGAGCAGGATCCGCTGGCCGTTGCCGTTGTCGAAGAGCTGCCCCGGCACGTCGTCCAGCGGGTGGGTGTCCCGGAACACCCGGCGGGCGTACAGGTCGGTGCGCTTCATCAGCGGGTCGTCCCGGTCCACCACCCAGACCTCGGAGTCGGCGGTGGAGCCGAAGACGTCCCGGGGGCCGGTGACGCCGGAACCACTGCGCACCCGCAGCCGGGAGCCCTCGTGCCGCTCCCAGAACCGGTCCGCCGCCGTCGCGTCGGCCGGCGGGATCGCGTCGTCCACCGCCACGGCGGTGTTCACGTCCAGCCCCGAGTCGAGCCTGCGGACCAGCGAGGCGCCGGAGAGCTGGGTCTGGTCGTAGTACTCCGAGACCCGACCGCGCAGCACCACCTCGTCGCCGACGGTCGGCGCGTAGCCCCCGATCAGCGTGGTGAACGAGCCCATGAAGACGAAGACGCCGTCCGAGCTGAGCGGGTCGCCGTCCTCGCTGCCGGTGCGGCTCTGCAGGTAGAAGCCGTACTGGTCGGCACCGGCCGAGGTGCGGGCCAGCGACTTCTGGGTGATCACGCCGCGCACGTCGTACAGCGTCGCGCTGGTGCCGTTGCCGCTGGCCGGGGCGAGGGGCGACCGGTCGGTGCGCGGGTTCTCGTCGTCCCGGGTCGGGCCCTGCACCTGGCCCACCGACAGCACCGAGTTCACCTGCACGGTGAGCGGGCAGGTGGCGGTGCCACCGTCGGCGTCCGTCGCGGTCAGGGTGACCGTGTACGTGCCGCCGGGCAGGCCGGTGGCGGTGACCGTCGCGGTCGCCGTGCCACCCACCGTGGTCGCCGGGGTGAACGCGGTACGGCTGATCGTGCCGCTCGCCGGGGCCGGGTTGACCGAGGTGACCGCCAGTTCGGTGATCGTGTCGTCGGGGTCGGTGCCGGTCACCTCGCGGGTGGCGGTCGCACCGGCCTCGACGGTCAACGCGCCGCCGCAGCTCAACACGGCCGGCTGGTCCACCGGGCCGCCGCCGTCGACGGTGTGCGCGCCCAACCCGTCGAAGGTGTCGGTGGCGAACCCGGCCCACTGGGCGGCCGGGTCGAAGGCGTCGGTCGGGTCGGTGTCCCCGGTGGAGACCGACGGCAGCCGGCGCAGGGTGTTGTCGGCGGTGCTGGTCAGCCCGCTGCCCCACTCGGTGCCCGGGTCGACGCCGACCTGACCGATCGCGTCGAGCACGGCACCACCCCGGCGCAGCACGATCGCGTCGTCGCCGTTGTACAGGCTGGCAGAGGTGGTCTGGTCGGCCTGGGCGAGGATCGCCGGCCCGGCCGAGGCGGCGGCGAGGACGAAGACGTCCCCGGTGGCGACCGTGCCGGTGAGGGCGATGTTCGTGGCCGTGGTGGACCCGTTGAAGTAGAGCTGGAGCTGGTAACCGCCGGCGGTCAGGTCGACCGGGGCGCCGGTGCCGTTGTACAGCTCGATCGCCTTGTTGTTCGACGAGCCTTCGACGTACTCGGAGATGAACAGGTCGGTGGGCGCGGCGGTGGCCGCGGTGGGAGCGACGCCGAGCACCGGTACGGCGACGACGGCGACGGTGGCGAGCGCGGCGAATCTGCGGCGCAGGCGCATGGGGCCTCCACGATGGGTGGACGGGAACCAACGCACGTTAAGGTGCGTCACTGTCCGCCGTCCATCCCCCGGGCGGCGATGTGGTGAATTTGCGACAGCGCTGCTCAGCGTCGCACTTGTGGCGTACGGAGGTCGGCTGCGCCGGCCCGGGGGCCGGTCAGCGCTGGGCGTCGAGCCGGTGCACCAGCTCGGCGACGTCCACGCTGTACTCGCACCAGTCCCGATCGGTCTGGTAGCCCAGCTCGGCGTTCACCTTGAGCATCGCCTCGTTGGCCTGGGCGTTCCAGGTCTGCACCTCGACCAGCTCCGGCTCGGCGGAGCGCAGCTCGAGCAGCATCCGTGCCTTCATCGCCCGGTCGATGCCGTAGCCCCGGTGATCCTGCCCCACGATGGTGTCGTACTGGTCGGCGCGGGTGGGGTGCTGGGCCGGCACCACCACCTCGGTCAGGCCGGCCACCGTGCCGGTCTGCTCGTGCAGGGCGAGCACGATGTACGGCTTCATGCCCCGGCGGTGCAGCGTGTCGAGGCTGTCCCGCAGCCGCTGCGGGTCGTACGAGCTGGGGCGCAGCTCACCGTCGTCGACGTCACGCACCTCGGCCTTCGCCCGCGCGTACGCCTCGATCAGGTCGTCGGACGGCCCGCCGGGGCAGAACTCCAGGTGGTAGCCCGAGCCGACGCCGGCGGCCATCTCGGTGAGCGCCGTCCAGTCGACCGTGTCCAGGTCGAGCACGCTGCGGGTCTCGACGTACTCCCGGGTGAAGCCCAGCGACGAGTAGAAGCCGATCGCCGGGGTGTCGCCGACCACCTCGACCCCGATCGACCGGAAACCCTCCTGGTAGACCCGGCGGGCGGCGATCAGCACCAGCTCACGGCCGAGCCCGCTACGGCGCACCGCCGGGTGCACCAGCACCTCCAGCACGCCGATGTCACCGAGCAGCAGCACGTGCACGTGCCCGAGGATCGGGCCGGGGCCGCCCCCGGCCGGCGGATCGGCCTGGGCCACCCAGGAGATGCGTCGTTCGCCGGGCATCACCTCGGAGAGGTATTCCCGCAGGGAATCTTCCCGCCAGGGCGGGTCCTGCGGGAGGTCAGCCGCGAGGACCGCGTTCAGCGTGTCCAGCACGGAGCCGATCTCGGCGGACGACGCGGTTCGGGGATCCCACTCGCGCACCATCACCCGTCTAGCTTGCCGTCAACGGCTTCTCGGGGGAAGTGTCCGGTCCGCCAATGTATGCGAACGATCACCTCACGTACGACTTGCACGTCCGTATTCGTTGGCCTTGTCGAAGACGTCCTGGGCGTACCGGCGTACGTCGTTGTAGGCGAGGATGGCACCCCACCAGTCGCCGGGGATGGTCATGTTCCGGCCGCCCTGGCACAGGTAGTTCCCGGCGGCGAGCGCGGTGTCGTCCAGGTCGTGCGGGTCCTTGCGGCCGTCGTTGTCGGCGTCCGCACCGACCTGCTCCCAGGTGGTGGGGATGAACTGCATCGGCCCGATCGCCCGGTCGTAGGTGGTGTCCCGGTCGAACAGCCCGCCGTCGGTGTCCCTGATCAGGGAACGCCCGCCCTTGCCGTCGAGCGGATCACCGATGATCTCCGGCACGGCGCGGGCGTCCGGCCCGAGCGTCGCGTTGTTGGCCTGCCCGTGCCGGGACTCGACGTAGCCGATCGCGGCGAGGGTGGTCCAGCTCAGCTGGCAGCTCCGGTTCGTCTGGGCGAGCACCAGTTCGGCGTAGCCGTACGCCTGCATGGCGATCGGGGAGATGCCCACCCGGCCGCCGGTGACCCGGGCCCACTCGGCCAGCGCGTCGGCGGGTCGGCCGGTGCCGGTCGGGGCGACCGGCCCGGTCGGCGTGACCCCGCCGGCCAGCGGGCTGCCCGACGGCATGCCGGGCGCGGTCACGCCCGGGACCACCGGCACCCCGGTGGCCCCGCCCGACGGGATCCCGAGGCCGGCGGTCGCGGTGTCGTCCACCGCGACCGGGCGGGGTGCCCGAACGGCGGCCGGCACCACCACCGCACCGACCGCGGCGGTCGCCGCGACCAGCGCGAACAGGAACAGACCGGGCAGGGTCAGTCGACCGCTGGGACGGCGGGACCAGGCCCGGGTGGCCCGGGTCGCGGCCCCCACCGCCTGCCGGGGCGGCGGCAGCCGGACGGCGTGCGCGAACGGGATCCGCCGCCGCCGACCCACCACCGCACCACCAGCGACCCCACCGCCCGCCTCCGTCTTCGCGGTGGGCTCGGGTGCGTTGTCGGCGTCGGTCTTCGGGGCGGGCGGGGCTTGGGTGTCGGTCTTCGCGGTCGGCTCGGGTTCGCCGCCGGTATCGGTGTTCGGGGCCGGTCTGTTCTCGCGGTCCGTCGGGTCCGGGCGGGTGTCGGGGGCCGGCAGGTGACCTCCGGCGGAGGTGTCCACCGTCGCGGCACCGGCGGCCGAGGAAACCTGCGGGGTCGAGGAAGCTGGCAGGGTCGAGGAAGCTGGCAGGGTCGAGGGGTCGTGCCGGGGTCGGCGGGGCCGGGGGAGCCAGCCGCGACGCGGGGCGGCGGGCACGTCCTCGGGCGGGGCCGCTGCTCGTAGGGGCCGGACCGTCGAATCTTCGCCGCTCACCACTGTTTGAGTATCACCCATGTCGGTCCGGGAGTCAGGTCCGGCCGTAGGGTGGACACATGCCCCGGTACGAGTTCCGCTGCCGCGCCTGCGGCGACACCTTCGAGGTCAACCGACCGATGGCCGAGGCCGGTGCGCCGGCCGACTGCCCCCAGGGTCACGCCGACACGGTCAAACTCCTCTCCACCGTGGCTGTCACCGGCCGTGGAGGTGGCTCCGCGACCGGTTCCGCCCCGGCGGCGCCCGCCGGTGGTGGCTGCTGCGGTGGCGGCTGCGGCTGCTGAGTGGCCCGGACTCCGTCCGGTGTAACGCTGCGGTGCGCCGGTACGCCTGCATCAGTGTCACCTTGGGGCCGATATCGCCCGACCGTTCTCACGATGCGTGACCGGTTGACCATAGGGCAGCATGAACCCGACGTCAGGGGCGGAGGTGCCACGCATGTCGCCACGGATACACCTCCCGAGCGGTTGGGTGACCTTCGTGTTCACCGACATCGAAGGGTCCACCCGGCTGGCCCAGCTGCTCGGGCCGGACTACCGCCCGGTGCTCTGGGAACATCGTCGGCTGTTGCGTGACACCCTCGCCGCGACCGACGGCGCGGAGCTGCTGACCGAGGGGGACTCCTTCTTCCTCGCCTTCCCGGACGCGTCGGCGGCGCTGACCGCCTGCCTGACCGCGCAGCGCGCACTGTCCACCCACGACTGGCCGAACCCGGAGGCCGCGCCGAGAGTACGGATGGGCCTGCACACCGGCTACGCGGAACCCCGTGACGGCGAGTACGCCAGCCCCGAGGTGCACCGGGCAGCCCGGGTGGCCGCCGCCGCGCACGGTGGACAGGTGCTGTGCTCGGCGTCCACCGCGCGGTTGGCCGACCCGCTGCCCTCCGGGGCCACCCTGCTCGACCTGGGCCTGCACCGGCTACGGGGCTTCGACGACCGGGAACGGCTGTTCCAGCTCGTCGCGCCGGGGTTGGAGCGGCAGTTCCCCCGTCCGCGCACCGCCGAGGCGCTGGCGCACAACCTGCCCACCCAGGTCACCTCGTTCGTCGGCCGGGAGAGCGAGCGGGGCGAGCTGGACCTGCTGATCCGCCGGCACCGGCTGGTCACGGTGGTCGGCGCGGGCGGCGCGGGCAAGACCCGACTCGCCATCGAGGTGGCGTCCGGCCAGGTGGAGGCGTACCCGGACGGGGTGTGGTTCGTCGACATCGCCGCGGTCACCGATCCGGGGTTGGTGGCGTTCGCGGTCGCCGCCGTGCTCGGGCCGCGTCCGGAACCGGGCCGCCCGATACTGGACACCCTGGTCGAGTACGCGGCCGTCCGGCGGATGCTGGTGGTGCTCGACACCTGTGACGCCCAGCCGGCGGCCTGCGCCGAGGTGATCTCCCGACTGCTCGCGGGCGGCAGCGGGGTGCGGGTGCTGGCCACCAGCCGGGAGGCGTTCGGTCTCCCCGGCGAGGTGGTGTGGCGGATTCCGCCGCTGGCGGTCGACCCGCAGCCGGGGCGTAGCGAGAGCGATGCGGTGGCGCTGCTGCTGGACCGCACGGCGGCGGCCCGGGGTGGTCGCCCCCCGGAGTGGGCGGAGGCCGCCGACCTGCGCCGGGTGGTGCAGCGGCTGGACGGGCTGCCGTTGGCCATCGAGCTGGCCGCGGCCCGGTTGCGGGTGCTCTCCGCCGGCCAGTTGGCCGCCCGGTTGGACGACGTGCTGGGCACCCTCGACGCCGGTCGGGGCGCTCCGGAGCCGCCCGCCGAGCTGGGCTGGGCGGGCAACCAGCAGGACACCGTGGACCTGGTCGCCGCCGCCGCCGGTCAGACTCCGCCGAGCCCGGCGCACCGGGCGGTGCAGCGGTCCGCCACCGAGCGGCACCTCACCATGCAGGCCACGGTCACCTGGTCGTACCGGACGCTGGGGCCACGGGCGGCCCGGCTGTTGCGCTGGTTGGCGGTCTTCACCGGGCCGGTGGACCTGGCCACGGTGGAGTGGCTGCTCGGCGACGATCCGCTCGACCCGCTGTCGGTGCTGGTGGACAAGTCGATGGTGCTGGCCGAGCCGCACGCCTCCGGCAGCACCTACCGGATGCTCGACCCGATCCGGGCGTACGCGGCGCGGCGGCTGGTCGAGACCGGTGAGGAGCAGGCCGCCCGGGATCGACACGTGGCCTGGGCCCAGCATGCGTTGCAACGGGCGCACCTCGGGGCGGACGGCCGCCCGGTCACCCTGTCGCTCTACGCGTTGGACCCGCTCGCCGGCGAGCTGCGGGCGGCGCTGCGCTGGTCGGCCACCGGGGGCAGCGCCGGAGCCGGGCTGCGGTTGGCCGGTGGGCTGGACCAGTGGTGGCGGGAGCGGGGGCTGTCCCGGGAGGCCCGGCTGTGGTTGTTCCGGCTGTACGGGCGGATCGCCGAGACCGGCGAGGCGATCCCCGAGGCGGAGTTGGCGGCGGCGTACCACCTGCATTCGCTGCACGCCGGCGCGGACGGGGAGTTCGCCGAGGAGCTGCGGTTCTCGCAGCGGGCGGAGGCGGCGGCCCGGCAGGCCGGCGACGCGGGGCTGCTGGCCCGGGTGCTCGCCGGACGGGCCGCGCCGTTGGTCGACATGGGGCAGTTCGCCGAGGCGGAGCGGGTCTGCCGGGAGGTCATCGACTGGGCGAACGAGCAGGAGGTCAGTGGGGACGCGCTGCTGGCCATCTACAACCTGGCCGAGCTGCTGTGGCGGCGGGGCGCGTTGGCGGAGGCGGCGGAGCTGCTCGGGGCGGCCCGGCCGGTGGAGGCGGCCCGGCCGGTGGAGCGGGGTCGTCGGTCGGTGGACATGCTGCTGGGCATGGTGGCGCTGGCCCGGCGTGACCTGGTGGCCGCGCACGAGCACCTGCTGGTGGCGTTGCGGGCCCGGATGGGTCACGGCTACCACGGGCGGGCCTGCGACACGGTGAACGCGGTGGCGGTGCGCTGCGCGCTGGGCGGGGAACCGTTGACGGCGGCCAGACTCTTCGGCGCGGCCCAGGCCACCCGGGCCCGATTGCGGGGCACCCCGGGCATCTTCGGCACGTACTGGCGGGAGCGGCAGGCCGAGCTGCGGCGCACCCTCGGCGACGCGGCCTTCGACGCCGCGTACGGCGAGGGCGGTGAGCTGGGTCTGGAGGAGGCGGCCGCGTTGGCGTTCGCGGTGGAGCACCCGGATCTGGCAGCGGACTCGGTCCGGTTCCGTACCACCGGGTCGGCGGCGCCCCGACCGGCCGGCCCTCGGGACGTGGACCGCCGGGAGGAGTGGGCCTGAACCGCCCCGGGTGGTCGGGCACCCGGGGCGTCCGTGGTCGGTCAGGCGTGGTCGATCAGCGCACCACCCGGGCGGTCGAGGCGGCGCTCTCGTTCCACAACCGGTCCAGCGCGGTCACCTGGTAGGTGTACGTCCGGCCGGGCTCGGCGGTGCCGTCCACCCAGGACTGCGGCTGCCCCGGCGTGGCCCGGACCGTGCCGATCAGGTGTGCCGCGTCGGCCCGGTCGCACCCGTCGAGCCGACCGGCTGAGTCGAAGCGGTAGACCGCGTACGACGTGGCGGTGCCGAGCGGGCCCTTCCCGTCGGCCGGTTGGTGCCAGCGCAGCCGTACCCCGTCGGCGGTCCGCTCGGCCCGGGTCAGCACCGGACGCAGCAGCGGCTTCGCCGGCAGGTGCGGCATGGTCGGCACCAGCGCCGGACGGGAGTAGTGCGCGGCGGCGTAGGTGCTCGTCGCGCCGAGCCGGTCGGCCCGCACCTGGACGGCGGAGAAGTGCACGTTGCCGAGCACCTCCGGGTACGCCCGGTTGAGCGTCAGGTGGTCCGACAGCTCCTGCGGGTTCATCCAGTACGTGCCGTAGGCCGGGTCACCGCTCTTGTAGTCCGCCTGGCCGATGTAGAGCTGCACCCGGGTGCCGCGTACCGTCTGCGCCCACCAGGGCACCAGCCGGGCGTAGTCGGCGGCCGGGTACTGGCCGATGTACCAGTACAGCTGCGGCACGATGTAGTCGATCCACTCCTGCCGTACCCACTTGCGGGTGTCGGCGGAGATGATGTCGTACGACTGGCTGCCGGTGGTGTCCGAGCCGTTCGGGTCGGCGGCGGCGTTGCGCCAGATGCCGAACGGGCTCACCCCGAACTTCACCCACGGCTTGGCCGCCTTGATCTTCGCGCTCATCTCCTGGATCAGCAGGTCGATGTTGTCCCGCCGCCAGGCGGCCCGGTCGGTGAAGCCCCGGTGGTACGCGGCGAACGTCGCGTCGTCCGGCACCTGGTACGTGCCGGAGGGGTACGGGTAGAAGTAGTCGTCGAAGTGCACGCCGTCGACGTCGTACCGCGTGACGGCGTCCATCATCGCGGTCTGGACGAACTCGCGGACCTCGGGGACGCCGGGGTCGTAGTAGCGCCGGCTGCCGGCGACGCCGGCCGGCGGGTAGGCGAAGGTCCACTCGGGATGCTGCCGGGCCGGATGGTCCGCCGCCAGCGCGGTCAGGTCCGCGCCCGCGCCGCCCGGGGCCGGCATCGAGATCCGGTACGGGTTGAACCAGGCGTGGAACTCCAGGTTCCGTGCGTGCGACTCGGCGACCAGGAAGGCCAGCGGATCCCAGCCCGGATCCTGCCCGCGCACCCCGGTCAGGTACTCCGACCACGGCTCGTACCGCGACGGCCAGAACGCGTCGGCGGTCGGGCGGACCTGGACCACCACCGCGTTGTGGTGCAGCCGCTGCGCCAGATCGAGCCAGCCCCGGTACTCGGCCTGCTGGGCGGCGACCCGGTCGGGGGCGCTCTGGGAGGCACTGCTCGGCCAGTCGATGTTCACCACCGACGAGATCCACATGGCCCGGAACTGCCGCTTCGGGGCTGCCGGGTCGACGTCGCAGGCGACGTCGGTACCCGTCGTCCCCGGTAGCGCGGTGGCTGGTGCGGAAGCGGTGGCCGGGGTGGCGGCGGCCGGTGCCGGGGCGGTGCCGACGAGCAGTGCCATGGCCAGCCCGGCGACGCCGAGCCGAGTCGTCCTCATGCGCGGTGTCCCTTCGTCGTCGTCCTCATGCGCCGTATCCCTTCGTCGGGCTCCCGGGGGAGAGCTTCTGCCGGTGGACCAGGCGACGTGATCCTCTTGATCAACAGGTCGCCGCTGGCGACATTTATCGGTGGCTATCTGGTGGTGGTAGGAAATTTTCACACCTGTGGGCCGGGCGCAAGGGGCTGGCCCGGGTGTCCGCATCCGGTCCGCCCGGCGGTCGGCCTGTCGGTCGCCGGATTGACCGAAAGTGGTCACGGGTGCACGTGTGGTCATCTTCCCCTCGGGGTGAACGGGGTGATTGACGAGGGTTCGCGTGGGGTAGCAACGCGCGGCACCGGCCGCCAGCAGGGTGGTCGCGCGGTGGGAGGGGTGAGCGCGGTGTCCGTGCTGCGAACCAAACCGATCAAGGACGTGGTGGCCCAGGGTGAGGCCGACGGCAGCGACGGCAGCCCTGGATCTCCGCCGTGATGACCGTGGCGGTGGCGCTGCTCGCCGGGTTCCTGCCGCTGTCCGCGCTGGCCGACCTGGTCAGCATCGGCGCGCTCTGCGCCTTCATGATCGTTTCCATCGCGGTGCCGATCCTGCGTCGTAAGCGTCCCGACCTGGAGCGGCCGTTCCGGGTCGCGTTCTCCCCGGTGCTGCCGATCTTCACCGCGCTGGCCTGCTTCTACCTGACGCTCAACCTGTCGATCGAGACCTGGATCAGGTTCCTCGTCTGGATGGCGCTCGGCGCGCTCATCTACTTCGGTTACGGCTACCGCCGCAACCGCCTCGCCACCCGCGAAGCCGCCGAGGACCGCGCCGCGGCACCCGCCTCGGCCTGACCGTCCGGGCCGGGTGCCGGCCACGCCGTTCCGCCGGCCGGCACCCGGCCCGCCCGATTCCCGGCCGGCACCCGCGCCCCGACCGGGCGGGTGCCGGCCGGGGTCGGTGCTGCCCTGCCCGTCGGGCTGCTCGGGAGGCTGGTCAGGGCTGGGGCGCGAAGCGCAGCACGTTCCAGGAGACCGCCGGCAGGCGTACGGTGCACCGCCCGCCGTCGAGGGTGGTGGTGGGCAGTTCCCGGGGCGTCACCCGGTCGGGCTCGGCCTCGGTGTTGACCGCCTCCGGGTCGTCACCGGCGGCGAGGCTGAGGTGCCGCACCGGGCGCAGCCCCGCCAGGCCACGCAGGTCGAGGTCCAGCGGGAGGTCCTCGACGCCCCGGTTGACCGCGAACACGGTCAGCTCCCCGGACTCCTCGTCGTGCAGCGCGACGGTGTCCAGCACCGGCACGTCGCCGTACCGCTTCGTCTCGTAGCGCGGCGAGACCGGTTCGGTACGCAGCACGGTGCCCCGGGCGTACCGGGCGGTCAGGGCGAACGGGTGGAAGATGCTCTGCCGCCAGGCCGGCCCGCCGGTGCGGGTGCGGATCGGGGCGATCACGTTGGCCAGCTGGGCCTGGGCGGCGACGCCGACCCGGTCGGCGTGCCGGAGCAGCGTGATCAGCAGATCGCCGACCACCACCGCGTCGACGGCGGTGTAGTCGTCCTCGATCAGCGCCGGCGCCTCGACCCAGCCTCGCCGGTCCAGGTCCTGCTGGAGGCGGGACTGGTACCAGACGTTCCACTCGTCGAAGGAGATCTTCAGCTTGCGGGTCTGCCGCTGCCGGGCGGCCACGTGGTCGGCGGTGGCGACGACCTCGGTGATGAAGTTGTCCATGTCGACCGCCGAGGCCAGGAGGCTGGCCCGGTCACCGTCGGACGGGTCGTAGTAGGCGTGCGCGGAGATGTAGTCCACCTGCTCGTAGGTGTGTTCCAGCACGGTCGCCTCCCAGGAGGCGAAGGTGGACATCTGCCGGCCGGAGCTGCCGCAGGCGACCAGGCTGATCGACGGGTCGATCAACTTCATCGCCCGCGCGGTCTCGGCGGCGAGCCGGCCGTACTCGTCGGCGGTCTTGTGGCCGACCTGCCAGGGGCCGTCCAGCTCGTTGCCGAGGCACCACAGCCGCACCCCGTACGGCTGCTCCGCGCCGTGCCTGCGACGCAGGTCGGACAGCGCGGTGCCGCCCGGGTGGTTGGTGTACTCCAGCAGGTCGCAGGCCTCCTGGATGCCTCGGGTGCCGAGGTTGACCGCCATCATCGGCTCGACGTCCGCGGCGGCGGCCCAGGCCATGAACTCGTCGAGGCCGAACGCGTTGGTCTCGATGGTCTTCCAGGCCAGGTCCAGTCGGCGGGGCCGGTCGGCGGTCGGCCCGACGCCGTCCTCCCAGCGGTAGCCGGAGACGAAGTTGCCGCCGGGGTAGCGGACCACGGAGACGCCCAGCTCCCGGGTCAGCTCCAGCACGTCCCGGCGCAGGCCGAGCGGGTCGGCGTCGGGGTGGCCCGGCTCGTAGATGCCGCCGTACACGCAGCGCCCCAGGTGCTCGACGAAGGAGCCGAAGAGTCGTCGGTCCACCGGGCCGATCGTGAAGGCCGGATCGATCGTCAACCGAGCTGTACGCACCGGGGTGCCACCTTTCCTCGACCTGCTCCATTGCCTGCGGCCACGCCTACCCGGCGTTCTTGCAACGTTGTAACCAACGTGGTGAGAAGCCCGCTCCACGATAGAGTCCGAAGCCGGAAGCGGGGAGGGGCCCAATCGTGCGGCACAGGCTGAAGGACGTGGCCGAGCGGGCCGGGGTGTCGGTCAAGACGGTGTCGAACGTGGTCAACGGCTACCAGCACGTCCGGCCGGACACCCGGGCCCGGGTCGAGGCAGCCATCGCCGAACTTCACTACCGGCCCAACCTGTCGGCCCGCAACCTGCGCAAGGGCCGTACCGGCGTGATCGCCCTCGCCGTGCCGGAGCTGGACATCCCGTACTTCGCCGAACTGGCCCGGCACGTGGTCGCCGCCGCCGCCGACCACGGCTGGACCGTGCTCATCGACCAGACCGGCGGCGGCCCCGAACAGGAACGGGTGGCCGCCGACCTCGGTGACCACATGATCGACGGTCTGATCCTCAGCCCGCTGTCGCTGAACGCCGACGACCTCGCCGGCCTGGACGGCATGCCGATGGTGCTGCTCGGCGAGCGCTTGGACCACGGCCCCGCCGACCACGTGGTGATCGACGACGTGACCGCCGCCCGGGAGATGACCGCCCACCTGATCGGCCTCGGTCGCCGCCGGATCGCCGCCATCGGTGCCCAACGCGCCCCCGAGGGCGCGAGCGCCCGACTCCGCCTGGCCGGCTACACCGCCGCCCTGGCCGAGGCCGAACTCGGGTACGACGAACGCCTGGTCGCGCCCGCCCCGACCTGGCACCGCGCCGACGGGGCCGCCGCCATGCGCCACCTGCTCGCCTCCGGGGCCCGCCCCGACGCGGTCTTCTGCTTCAACGACACCCTCGCCCTCGGCGCGCTCCGCGCCCTGCACGAGGCCGGACTGGGGGTTCCCGGGGACGTCGCCGTCGCCGGCTTCGACGACATCGAGGACGGGCGGTTCAGCGTCCCCACCCTGACCACCGTCACCCCGGACAAGGAACGGATCGCCCGACTGGCCGTCGACCTCCTCGCCGGTCGGCTCGCCGGCGACCGGGACGCGCCCCCACGGGAACTCACCGCCCCCCACCACCTGACCCCCCGGGAAAGCACCTCCTGACCCGTCCGTCGACCACGTCGTCGACGTCCATGCCCCGGTCGGGACCGGTGACGCCCGCGCGATCCTCACGCGAACGTCCTTGTGTAGGGCGGGATCGGTGACGTCCGGGTGTCCGACGGGGCGGCGTCCTGTTGTGGGTGGGACCGGCGGCGTCCGGGTGTCGGCCGGGAGCGGCGGCGTCCGCGCCTGGGACGGCGGGGTGCGGAGGTGACCGGGGCGGGTCAGTCGAAGAACCGGGCCAGGTGGGTGGGGGAGACGGGTGGAGCCTCGGCGGGCAGCGGGGTGAGGTCGGCGAAGATGGAGGCACCGTCACAGCCGGCGTGCAGCGGATACCAGCGCGGGGTGCCCGGTGGGCGTTGGCCGCAGATGCCCTTGACCGTCTGCACGTCGAGCAGCCGTACGTGGGTCGGGTCGGCCACCGCGTTGACGTGCCCCCACCACGGGCTCATCACGTGCAGCACCCCGCCCGGCCGGAGCACCCGGTGGCACTCGTCCACCAGCGGCAGGAAGTCGATCAGGTGCTCCAGGATGTGCACGGTGAAGATGACGTCGACGGAGTCGTCGGCCAGCGGCAGCGACCCCGACAGGTCCGCCACCGCGTCGACCCCGGGCGCCGGGAAGATGTCCAGCCCCAGGTTCGCCGGGTACTGCTTCTGCCCACCGCAGCCCAGGTCCACGACCACCGGATCCCGGCCGTCGACCCGCACCCGCCCCCACACGCCGTACACCCCGGCCAACCGGCCGACCAGCTCGCGGACCAGCCGCAACTCACCCGGTTCGGCCACCTCACCGGTCAGGTGGGCGACCCCCCGGTCGAACCGCACCTCGACGGCGAGCCGGCGTACCCGCTCGTCGTGGCGGGCCTGTTCGGCCCAGGCCTCGCCGAGGAACCCGTCGAGCGCCCGCAGCCGTTCGGCCGAGGGCGGTGTCTGCGCCAGCGCGACCATGGCCACCTCCCGCCGGCCGTTACCCGCTATCCGGCCCGGCACACCCGTCCGATCCGGACCGCTGCCCGCTCCCGTGGCTCCGCCGGGCCTGGGTCGCGGGCCTGGGCCGCTGTGTCCGTTCAGGTCCGGTCGGTTCCGGGGGCGCGACGCTTGTCGGTGGTCAGCCGGTGCCGGTACGGCGGGCGGGCCGGCCGGCGGCCCGGAAGCGTTGCCGGGGCGTGCCGGCCGCCTTCGGCCGCTTGAGGTGGTAGCGGTGCAACTCGTTGTGGCCGGCCAGCGACGGGTCCTCGCTCATCCCGACGAGTTCCCAACCCTGGTCACCGGCCCGGTTCAGGTGGGCCAGCGCGGTGTCGCCGTACGGGGTCACGTCGGCCATCGAGCCGTCCGGGCCGTACCAGACGAAGACGACCTCCCAGTTGAGGTCGGAGGCGGTCGGCTGGCGACGCCGGACCAGCAGCGCGTACTCCCACTTGAGCATGACCCATTGTCGCCCCGCCGTTACCGGTGGGCCGGGATCAGTCCTCGGCGATCCGCCCGTCGGTCACCCGCAGCCGCCGGTTGACGCTGACCGCCTCCAGCATCCGGCGGTCGTGGGTGACCAGCAGCAGCGTCCCCGGGTAACCGGCCAACGCCGACTCCAACTGCTCGATGGCCGCGAGGTCGAGGTGGTTGGTCGGTTCGTCCAGCACCAGCAGGTTGACCCCCCGACCCTGGAGCAGCGCCAGCGCCGCCCGGGTCCGCTCGCCGGGCGACAGCGTCGCCGCCGGCCGCAGCACGTGCGCGGCGCGCAGGCCGAACTTGGCCAGCAGCGTCCGCGCGTCCGCCGGAGTCAGCTCGGGTACGGCCGCACCGAACGCCTCCAGCAGCGGCTGGTCACCGAGGAACAGCCCTCGGGCCTGGTCCACCTCGCCGACCACCACCCCCGGCCCGAGCGCGGCGTGGCCGGCGTCGAGCGGCAGCCGACCCAGCAGCGCACCGAGCAACGTGGTCTTGCCGGAGCCGTTCGCCCCGGTGATCGCCACCCGGTCGGCCCAGTCGATCTGGAGGGTCACCGGGCCGAGGGTGAAGCCGCCCCGGCGGACCACCGCGTCGCGCAGCGAGGCCACCACCGCACCGGCCCGAGGTGCGGCGGCGATCTCCATCCGCAGCTCCCACTCCTTGCGTGGTTCCTCGACCACGTCGAGGCGTTCGATCAGCCGCTCGGTCTGCTTCGCCTTGGCCGCCTGCTTCTCCGTCGACTCGGCCCGGAACTTCCGGCCGATCTTGTCGTTGTCGGTGGCCTTGCGCCGGGCGTTCTTCACGCCCTTCTCCATCCAGGCGCGCTGGGTACGGGCGCGGGCCTCCAGCCCGGCCCGGGTGTCGGCGTACTCCTCGAAGTCGGCGCGGGCGTGCCGGCGGGCCACCTCCCGCTCCTCCAGATAGGCGCCGTAGCCACCGCCGTAGTGCCGGACCTGCTGCTGCACCAGATCCAGCTCCAGCACCCGGGTCACCGTCCGGGTCAGGAACTCCCGGTCGTGGCTGACCAGCACCGTCCCGGCACGCAGGCCGGTGACGAACCGCTCCAGCCGGTCCAGGCCGGCCAGGTCGAGGTCGTTGGTGGGCTCGTCGAGCAGGAAGATGTCGTACCGGCTGAGCAGCAGGGAGGCCAGGCCGGCGCGGGCCGCCTGGCCGCCGGAGAGGGCGGTCATCGGGTGGTCAAGGTCGACGGTGAGCCCCAGTTCGGCGGCGACCTGGGCGGCCCGCTCCGCCAGGTCCGCCCCACCGAGGTCGAGCCAGCGCTCCAACGCCTCGGCGTACGCGTCGTCGGCCCCGGCCGCACCCGCGGTGAGCGCCTCGGTGGCCGCGTCCAGCACCGCCTGCGCCTCGGTGACCCCGGTACGCCGGGCCAGGAAGTCCCGTACCGTCTCGTCCGCCCGCCGCTCCGCCTCCTGCGGCAGGTAACCCACTGTCGCACCGGGCGGGCTCAGCGACACGCTGCCCTCTTCCACGCCCTGCAACCCGGCCAGCGTCCGCAGCAACGTCGACTTCCCCGCCCCGTTGACCCCCACCAGGCCCACCACGTCCCCCGGCGCGACCACCAGGTCGAGTTCACTGAAGAGCACCCGCTCCCCGTGCCCCGCGGCAAGTCCTTTGACGATCATCGTGGCGCTCATGAGGCACCGAGCCTATCGCCCGTCCATCCGGGCGACGACGCCGTGTCGGGATCCCCGCGTCCCCCGCTCTCTGGTTGGGGTTGGCGCGGTTGGCCGACCAGCGGGCCGACCAGCGGGCTGGCCTGTGGGCCTGCGGGCCAGCTGGCCAGCAGGCCGGGCGGTCCCGGGGTTGGCGGGCTGGGCTGGCGGGCGGCGGGCTGGGGCTGGCGGGTGGACTGGCGGGTTGGCGGGCCGGCGGGATCGCGGGCGGGCTGGGTGGCGGGGTGATCATGCGGTTGCTGCGATCCTCGTGCCCGTTTGTGAAGAGTTGTGGGGGGGGGGGGGGGGGGCCCCGGGGGGGGCCCCCCCCCCCACACCCCCCCCCGCCCCCGCCGGGGGGCCGGCCGGGGGGGGCGGGGGGGGGGGGGGGGGGGGGGTGCCGCCTGGGGCGCCCCGCCCCCCGGGGGCCGTTTCGCCACTTGTGTGTGCCCCCCGCCCCCCAACAACTCTTCACAAAACCACAGCGACCACCGACGCGGCCCGTCAGCGGGCCTCGCCGGTGTCGCAGCTCGGCGTGGAAGCGGATCATCCGGCGAAGCGCAGGCATCCCCGGCCGACAGAGACCAGCACCCCACCGCCGGGGTGCTGAGCCCCGAGGCCGATCAGGCGGGTGCGGGTTCACCCCCCCCGGCAAGGGGAGATTCTGGGCGTTCCACTGGCGTGACGGCCGGGCGTTCGTGGTTCACCCCCGGCATGGGGAGATTCTGGTGGCAGCCGCCCCTTCCGAGGCAGCCCTTCCGGGGCCGAGATCTCCCCAGCTCTCCTCATAGCTCTCCTCGTCGTTGCGAAGGTGATTGCAAAGGTGAGGGTCGCCGCGACGACCACCGGTGCCCGCCCGACGGCTTTGCATGGGTGGCGGTCGGGCTGACGTACCGCCGGGGCGTTGCGTCTCCTCGGACCGTTGCCCGGCGTCTCCTCGAACAACCGCTGGAGGGACGAGGCGGCGAGGGCTCCGGTGGGGAAAGGTGGGGGCGTGGGAATGACGCTGGCGGTGGACTGCGGGGGCGGGGGAATCAAGGGGTCGGTGCTGGACGGGGGTGGGAACCTGCGGGCACCGGTGGTACGGGTGGACACCCCCTATCCGCTGCCGCCGGAGTTGTTCGTGAAGACGCTTGTGGAGTTGGGTGGGCGGCTGCCCCGGGCGGACCGGGTGACGGTGGGGATGCCGGGCATGATCCGGCACGGGGTCGTGGTGGCAACGCCGCACTACGTGACCCGGTCCGGGCCGCGTAGCCGGGTCGACCCGGAGCTGCTCGCCGAGTGGTCCGGGTACGACGCCCGTCGGGCGGTCACCGAAGCCTTCGGGATGCCGGCGCTGGTGCTCAACGACGCCGAGGTGCACGGCGCCGGGGTGGTCGCCGGGACGGGCTGCGAGCTGGTGCTGACCCTCGGCACCGGGCTGGGCAGCGCGCTCTTCGACGGCGGTCGGCTCGCCCCGCACCTGGAGCTGTCGCACGCCCCGGTCCGCTGGGGCACCACGTACGACACGTACGTCGGGGAGCCGGAGCGGCGTCGGCTCGGCGACGCCTTCTGGTCCCGGCGGATCCGGCAGGTGGTGGACGGGCTGCGCCCGGTGTTCCGCTGGGACCGGCTCTACCTCGGCGGCGGCAACTCGCGGTTGATCCGCCCCGAGCAGGTGGCCCGGATGGGCGACGACGTGGTGATCGTGCCCAACACGGCCGGGATCGTCGGTGGGGTCCGCGCCTGGCAGCTGACCGGCGAACGGGACGCCCCGGCCTCCTGAGCCACAAGTCGACCCCCAGGAACACTCGCGGTACGCCCGGTGTTGTGCCAGCGTCGGAGCAATGGCGACGTGACGCGAGGGGGTGGGTCGGGATGGATCTTCTGGCGGAGTACCGACGGGCGACCATGTACTTCGAGATGGGTGACCCGAGCGGAGCGGTCCGGCTGCTCGAACCGATCGTGGCGGCCGAGCCCGGCAACTCCTCCGTGCGTCAGCTGCTGGCTCGGGCGTACTTCCAGACCGCCCAGCTCGGCCGCGCGGAGGAGCAGCTGCGGGAGCTGGTCGCCCGGGATCCCAGCGACCACTACGCCCACCACGTGCTGGGCCGGACGCTGGAGCGGCTGAACCGCTACCCGGACGCGCTGCGGCACCTGCGCATCGCGGCGGCCATGCACTCGACCAACGACGACTACGTGACCGCGCTGCGCCGGGTGGAGACCCGGGTCGGCAACGGTCGCTGAGTCCTGACCGCGCCGGGCCGGGGGAGGGGAGCTACTACCCTTCCCCCGGCCCGGCTCTGCGTCTCGTCCAGGCCAGAAACCGCTCGAACAGCTCCGCCGGGGGCGGGACGGCGTTCGGGTTCAGGGTGATCAGGTTGCCGGTGGCGTCGAACAGCCGTCCGGCCAGGTAGACGGACAGCCCGACCCTGTCCCGCCGGTATTCGAGGGTCAGCAGCAGCCGGGCGGGCTGACACGGCCACGGCGCGGCACACACCCGGCACAACCAGAGCGGCCGCATCGGCATGTGTGGCCGAATCGCCCCACCCTTGCGGGCATGCACGGGGGAGACGTTCGACCTCCGTCGAGTCCCGGCGACGAATCGGTCACGCGGCTCGGTGGGGCTGGGTACGTCGCCCGCTCGGCGACGAAGAGCGACGAGGCGCATCCAGGTATCGGTGCTGGACGAGCCTGAGGTCCTCCCCGACTGCTTGCGGGCCTACCATGGGGCCTGCCATGGGAGTTGCGCAGGTGGGGGAGGCGGGATGAAGCTCAAGCTGGACCTGCACGACATCTTCAACAAGGGCCACGACATCGATCGCGCCCTGCGCGGGATCATGGACGAGGCGGTGGCGAAGAAGGCCACCCTTGTCGAGATCATTCCCGGTAAGGGCTCCGGCCAGCTCAAGAAGAAGGTGCTGCGCTTCCTCGACCAGAAGGACGTCAAGCAGCTCTACCACCGGGTCGAGAAGGACTCCAAGAACTTCGGCCGCCTCTTCGTCCATTTCCGCTGGAAGTAGTGACGACATGGCTACTGGCCTGCATTGCAAGGGTCACGCTGGCCAGTGAGCCATGATCATGGCGTCGCCAGGCCGTCACCGGTATTCGGGCCGTCGTCGGTGGCCTGGTCGTTGTCGATTGCTCGCCGGGTACCGTCTTCGCTTGCCCGCAACAGGTGCGTGTAGATCCGTAGGGTGAAGCTGGCGACCATCCGCCGACGTGGGGACCTTGCTGTGATCAGGCTGCCGACAGCTTCCGTACGATGTACTGGTTGAGGCTCATCCCATCCTCGGCGGCATGAGTCGCCAGCTCACGGTGCAGGCTTTCGCCGACGCGAATGTTGAACTTGCCCGAGTAGCTACGTTCGGCGAACGGCTCCGGCACTTCCTCGCCCTGCTGCTCCATGTCCGTGACCACTTCACGTACCAGGTTCTGGAGCCCTTGCAGCGCCTCGATCTGCGAGGGGGCCAGCCAGGAAAGAGATGGAAACTCAGCGCAGGTGGCGACGAACTCGTTGTCCTGCGCTGACCACGTGACGCGATAGGTGTAGTGGGTCACGTCGGGATGAGCAACGTTCTCCATCACATGGCCTCCTTCTTCTCGATCGCCTTGAGTACTTGCCGCACCTGGTACGCCTTGGCCCTGCCTTTGTCGTTCTGAATGTTCACGCGTGGGTCTCCTGCCCACGGCATCTTGAACACCGCGTGGGAAGTGCCGTCGTGTCGCGGTTTCCCGAAGTGGTGCTCACACCTTCCTGAGATCGTTGTAGGTGATGCCCTGCGGGTTGCTCTGCATTGCTTCCACGATCCGATTCACCGAGGGCACGCGCTGATGGTACTACCCGTGGCTCTATGGAGCCAAGCCTCCGATCACCTGGTCAGATCGGGTACGTGCGGGCGACCGCCAGCATCTCCGAGCTGTGCGAGCCGACCACCCCCACGTCCGCCGGCCGGGGCCGGAAGCCCGGCAGCGCGTCCAGCCCGTCGCTGGCGTCCATCGCCCGCAGCGAGACCTGCCCCGCCCGGGGCCGTACGGTCAGGGTGATCTCGACGCCCTCCGTCGGCGGGGCGTGGAAGACGATCCCGAAGCCCCACCGGTCGAGCGAAGCCTCCTCGACGCTCGGCTGCCGCCCCACCGGCACCTCCCGGCCGGCCACCTCGGCGCGGGTCACCTCGGCGGTGGACGCGTCCACGTGCAGGGTGGCGAGCCGGACCGTGCGCTGGGGGAGCAGCCGCAGCCGCAGGGTGCGTAGCCCACCGGCGGTGGTGTCCGCCAGTACCTGCACCGTCGGCGCGGGCAGGTTCGCCGCCGGTGCCGCGCCGGTACGCACCGACTCCTCGCCCAGGCCGGGGAACACTCCCCCCAGGTACTCACTGAAGTGCGAACCGGCGTGTGCCTTGGTCCACGGTTGTGGTTCCTCCTCGCGGGTGATCCACTCCGCCTCGTTGGTGTCGGCGTCCAGGGCGTACATCAGGTGGGTGGGGACGGGGTGGGCGGCGTCGAACCGGTCGACCGCCAGGCCGACCCCGGCGAACACCGTGGCGGCGAGCGCGGCGGCGACGGCCGGCAGCGAGCCGAGCCGGCGGGCGCGGACGGCGACCGGGCCGCGCTCACCGCTGGCGGCCGGGTCGTGAGGGTCGCGGTCACCGCTGGCGGCCGGGTCGTGCGGGTCGTGCTCACCGCTGGCGGCCGGGCCGCGCGGCCCGCCCGCCGCCGGGTGCAGCAGGTCGAGCACCGGCAGCGCGGCCAGCCCCAGCAGCACCGCGAAGAGCGCCGCCACCCCACCCATCGCCATCCCCAGCGCGGGGAAGAGCAGCACCACCGTGGGCAGCAGGACCACCACGGCGACCGCGCCGGCCAGGGTCACCGCGACCACCGGCCACGGGCCGTCGATCCGGGTGCGCAGCGCCACCAGGCCGGCGACCGCACCGGCCAGCGCCGGCAGGGTGGCCAGGTACGCCCCGCCGGGCACCAGCGCGGCCAGCACCACCCCGAGCAGGGCGAGCCAGCCCAGCCCGCCGACGGCCAGTGCGGCCGGGCCGGCCCAGCGGCGGGCCAGCGCGTACCAGGCGAGCAGGATCGCGGCGGCGAGCGCCACCACCGCCAACCGGTACCAGACCGGCCGGTACGGGTCGAGCAGCTCGGCGTAGCCGGGGCGCAGCGCGGTGATCCCCGCCCAGAGCAGTTGGGCGGCGAGCGGGGCGACGACGATCGGCACCAGTGCCAGCCCGAACCCGGCGAACAGGCGGCCGACGCCGGCCCGGCCGGTGCGCCGGACCCGCCAGGCCAGTGCCAGCACGCCCAGCACCGCCAGGCCGGCCAGCGGCCAGGTCAGCCAGCCGGGGTAGCGGACCAGCCCGCCCGGCACCGGGAAGTAGCTGGCGTCGTGGCCGGAGCGCAACGCCGTCAGGTCGGTACGGCCGAACTCCCGGGCCAGCCCGAGCGCGTTGTCGCCGTGCATCTGGAGGCTGCCCCGGTCCATCACCGACGGGGTGTCCAGCGGGGTGTGGTAGATCGCGCCCCCGTCGATGTACGCCGAGTTCAACCCGACGAAGTCGTGGTCGAGGAAGGCGGTGAAGTCGGTGTCGTTGGGCAGCGCCCGGTAGATCTCCACCGCGAACGAGGTGCCCACCGGGTGCGGAGCGCCCCGGCCGAAGGCGGCCACCAGCTCGGCGTTGTTCCGGGACGTCTCGAACATGATCACGGGCCCGGTCGAGCCACGGGCCTCCAGGTTGAGCACCACCCCGCCGTCGGCGGCGAGCGGGTGGCTCGCGGCGAACGCCGACGCGCCGCACAGGCACGCCTCCTCGGCGTCGGTCAGCACGAACACGACGTCGTTGCGGGGCCGGGGCCCGGCGGCCAGCGCGCGGGCCACCTCCAGGACGGTGGAGGTGCCGGCCGCGTCGTCGTTGCCACCCGGGCCGGTCTGCACCGAGTCGTAGTGCGCCACCAGGAAGACCCGGCCGGTGGAGGCGGTGCCGGGCAGCCGGGCCACCACGTTGCGGACCCGGGCGAAGGTGGCCCCACCGGCCGCGCCGCTGAGCTGCCCGGCCTCCGGGGCGACGGTGTCCTGCACCTCGGTCTCCAGGCCCAGGCCGCGCAGCACCCCGACGAGGTGCTCGCGGACCTGGTCGTTGGCGGCGCTGCCGGCGGGGTGCGGGCGGGCCGCCACCGTCTGCACGGTCTGGTACGCCCGCCCGGCGCTGAACCGGTCGGCCGAGGCGTCGGCCGGCCGGGGTGTCGGGGTGGCCAACGTGACCAGCATGGCCGCGCCCACCGCGACCAGCGCCGACAGGGCGGCCAGGGCGGCGAGCGGACGACGCCGGGGCCGGGTCAGCGCCCGGTCGGCGGCGGAGGCGGGGGGTACGCCCACGGGGACTCCTCGGAGGTGGTGCGGGGGTGGTGCACCATCCTGCCCCGGCGGGCAGCGCCCGGGGCGTACCGGGACCGAACCGTGACGCGGGCCGCTGAGTGAACGCTCACCCGGTGACGGCCTTGCCCGGGTACGCCCGGACCGCGCCGACCGCGTTGTGTGCGACCGTTGTCTAATACAGGATCAGCAGGGCACTCGGAAGGAGCCCGACATCACCAGCGAACTCCCGCATCTCGCGGCGGTGACCCGGTCGCACCGGGGGCCCGGCACGGCCGGGCCCTCCGCCGCGCCGTACCCGCACGGCGGGCTCGGGCCCCACCCCAACCTGCCGCCGGGTGAACGGCTGCGGGTGCTGCTGGTCGAGGACGACGAGGGCGACGCCTTCCTGGTCGGCGAGCTGCTCGCCGAGACCAACTCGATGATCGACCTGCTGGTCGCCACCAGCCTCAGCGAGGCCCGGCAGCGGATCGCCGGGGTCGACTGCGTCCTGCTCGACCTCGGGCTGCCCGACGCGCAGGGCCTGGACGGGCTGCGCCGGGTGCTGGAGATGTCCAGCGGTGCGGCGGTCTGCGTGCTGACCGGCCGCTCCGACGAGCACCTCGGCATCGTCGCGGTCGCCGAGGGGGCCCAGGACTACCTGGTCAAGGGGCAGGTCGACGGGGTGCTGCTGACCCGCGCCCTGCGGTACGCGGTGGAGCGCAAGCGGGCCGACGAGAACGCCCGCCGGCTGCGCGAGGTCGAGCTGCGCCAGGCCGAGTCGGCCCGGCTGGAACGTGGCCTGCTGCCCCAGCCGCTGATGACCACCGACGAGGTGGCGGTGCACACCTTCTACCGTCCGGGGCGGCACGCGGCCCTGATCGGCGGGGACTTCTTCGACGTGGTGCAGACCCGTCCCGACCGGGTCGACCTGATCGTCGGGGACGTCTGCGGGCACGGGGTGGACGAGGCCGCCCTCGGCGTCGAGCTGCGGGTCGCCTGGCGGGCGCTGATCCTGGCCGGGGTTCCCGACGACGAGGTGCTGCCCGCCCTGGAGCAGGTGTTGATGAGCGAGCGCCGGCTCCAGGAGATCTTCGCCACCGTCGCCACCGTCCGGCTCGACCTGGCCGCCAACCGGGCCACCGTCAGGCTGGCCGGCCACCCGCCGCCGCTGCTGCTCGCCGGCGGTAAGGTCGCGCCGGTCCCGGCCCGGGGCGGCCTGCTGCTCGGCGTACGACCCCGCCGTCCCGTCGCATTCGATCTGGAGTTCGACACCGATGACTGGTCCCTGTTGATGTACACCGACGGCCTGATCGAGGGGCGGGTGGGTGACGGCGACGACCGGTTGGACGTCGACGGCCTGACCGGCCTGCTCCAGGAGCGCGCCAACCACGCGGTGCCGCTGTCCGAGCTGCCCGCCTGGCTGGTCGGCCGGGCCGAGCAGATCAACGGGGGGCCGCTCGCCGACGACGTCGCCATGCTGCTGGTCACCCGGGGCGGTGGCCGGTGAACACGTACCGCCAGGGGTGGACCCTGCGCCGTCGGGTGCTGGCGCTGCTGGCCGTGGTCGGCGTGCTGCTGGTCGGGCTGGCCGTTGCCGAGGCGGCGGTGGCGGCGAAGAACCGGGCGTACACCGACGCGTTGCTCAGCAAGACCGGTCCGCTGCGGGTGCAGGGGCAGGAGCTGCTGAACGCGCTGCTCGACCAGGAGACCGGCATCCGCGGGTACGCGGTGAGCGGCAACCGCGCCGACCTGGCCCCGTACGAGCAGGGGGTGCAGCAGGAGCGGGACATCCTCGCGACGATCACCGGGCTGAGCCGCGACTATCCCGAGGTCGCCGGTGAGTTGCGGGCGGCGCAGCAGCAGGCGGACGCCTGGCGGCGGGCGGTGGCCGAGCCGGTGATAGCGACCACCGCGAGCAGCGGCACGGCCGCCGGCCAGGCACTGATCACCGCCCAGGCCCGGCAGCAGTTCGACCAGGTCCGGGCGGCGGTGGGTGATCTCCAGACGGCGATCCTGGTCGAGCGGGAGAAGGGCGCCCGGAACATCGAGCGGACCGGCAACCTGCTGGTGGCGTTGCTGATCGTCGCGGCGGTGGTGGTGGTCGTCGCCGGCGTCCTGACGCTGCTCGCCCTGGAGCGGATGGTGATCCGGCCGCTGACCGGGCTGGCCCAGCAGGTGCGGGAGGTCGCCGCGGGTGACTACCAGCACCACATCGCCGGGTCGGGGCCGCCGGAGTTCCGTCGGCTCGCCGACGACGTCGACGTGATGCGGCAGAAGATCGCCAAGGACCTGGCGGAGGTGCGGGCCGCCCGGGAGAACATCGAGTGGGTCAACAGCCAGTTGCAGAAGCAGGCCGAGGAGTTGACCCGCTCCAACCGTGACCTGGAGCAGTTCGCCTACGTCGCCTCGCACGACCTCCAGGAGCCGCTGCGCAAGGTGGCCAGCTTCTGCCAGCTGCTCCAGCGCCGTTACGCCGGGCAGCTCGACGAGCGGGCCGACCAGTACATCGCGTTCGCGGTCGACGGCGCGCAGCGGATGCAGCGCCTGATCAACGACCTGTTGGCGTTCTCCCGGATCGGCCGGCTCACCACCGGCTTCGTCGACGTCGACCTGAACAAGGTGATGGGCGACGTGGCCAGCCAGACCGAGCCGGGCCGCCAGTACGCCGACGCCGAGCTGACCTGGGGCGAGCTGCCGGTGATCCGGGGCGAGGAGCCGCTGCTCACCAACCTGCTGGTCAACCTGGTCAGCAACTCGGTGAAGTTCCGCCGCCCGGACGTCGCGCCGAAGGTGCGCGTCTCGGCCCGGCTGGTCGGTGACGAGTGGGAGATCACCTGCCAGGACAACGGCATCGGCATCGAGGCCGAGTTCGCCGACAAGATCTTCGTGATCTTCCAGCGGCTGCACGCCAAGGACGCCTACCCGGGCACCGGCATCGGCCTGGCCATCGTCAAGAAGATCGTCGAGTACCACGGCGGTCGGGTCTGGGTGGACACCGACCAGGCCGAGGGGACCGCGATCCGGTTCACCCTCCCGGCCCGACCGGCGGACGTCGAGGCGGCGCAGGCGGCAGCCGAGGCGGACGCCGCGGCGGCGACCGACGGGGACGCCGCGGCGACGCAGGCGGCGACCGACGACGCCGCGTCCCACCCGGTGGAGGAGACGCCTGCGGCGGCCGAGGACGCCGATGCGGCGGACCGACCGGCGCCGGTCGGCCGCCAGCCGAACGGCGCGAACGACGAGGACCTACCCGGCGGGCCGCCGGGGCACGGTGCAACGGGTGGTACGAAGGAGAGGGTGGGATGACCGCGCCGGCGGACGGCAAGAGCCCGATCGAGGTCCTGCTGGTCGAGGACGATCCGGGTGACGTGCTGATGACCCAGGAGGCGTTCGAGGAGCACAAGCTCCGCAACCGACTGACCGTCGTCTCCGATGGCGCCGAGGCGCTGGCCTACCTGCGACGCGAGGGCCGGTACGCGGACGCGGTGACGCCGGACCTGATCCTGCTCGACCTGAACCTGCCCCGTCGGGACGGCCGGGAGGTGCTGGAGGAGATCAAGAACGACGAGGTGCTGCGGCGCATCCCGGTCGTGGTGCTCACCACCTCCCAGGCCGACGAGGACATCCTGCGCAGCTACCAGCTGCACGCCAACGCCTACGTGACCAAGCCGGTGGACTTCGAGCGCTTCATCTCGGTGGTCCGCCAGATCGACGAGTTCTTCGTCAGCGTGGTCAAGCTGCCGCCTCGTGGCTGACCAACTGCTCGACGACGTCGGCACGCTGCTGCGGGAGACCGCGGCGGACGTGGTGTTGCCGCTGTTCCGCCGGCTGGACGACGCCGACGTCACCGAGAAGGCACCGGGTGACCTGGTCACCATCGCCGACCAGCGGGCCGAGGAGCGGATCTCGACGGAGCTGCGCCGGCTGCTGCCGGGTTCGCTTGTCGTCGGCGAGGAGGCGGTGGCCGAGGACGAGTCGTTGCTGCGTCACCTGCGCGGCGGCGGCGACGTGTGGGTGGTCGACCCGGTCGACGGCACGGGGAACTTCGCCGCCGGCCGCCGGCCGTTCGCGCTGATGGTGGCCCTGCTCACCGAAGGCGAGCTGACCGCTTCCTGGGTGTACGACCCGCTGGCCGGGATGCTGGCCGTGGCCCGTGCCGGTGCCGGCACCCGGGTCGACGGCCGACCGGTGCGGGCTGCTGACGTCGTCCCGCCGGAGCGGCTGCGGGGCACCGCGATGATCCAGTACCTGCCATCGGCCACCCGGGACCGGGTGGTGGCGGGCGAGGGCCGGATCGGGGAGCTGCTGCCCGGTCAGCACTGCGCCGGGCGGGAGTACCTCGACCTGCTCACCGGCGACCAGCAGTTCGTCCTGTTCTGGCGGACCCTGCCCTGGGACCATGCCCCCGGCGTGCTGCTGGTCCGCGAGGCGGGCGGGGTGGCCCGCCGGTTCGACGGCACCGAGTACCACCCGGCCGACGACGACCGGGGCCTGCTGGTCGCCGCCGACGAGCAGACCTGGCACGAGGTCCGTGCCGCCCTGCTCGGCGACTGAACCGGGCTGTTTCCCGACCCTCGGCGACCGCCTCGACACGCCGTGTCGAGGGACGCTGTCCGGTGTCGTCAGGGGCCTGGTCACCGGGCGCGGTTGCGGTAATGTGACCGGCGGTCTCCGCCCCCAGGCCGCCAACCGGGGCCGGCGGGACCGCCGCCGTACCGGCCCTGTGGCCGGGCGTCGGCGGCAGAGGGAAGGACACCTCCGTGCCCAGGACCAGCCTGACCCGGCCGCGCCTGCGTCGGCCGATGACCGTGCTGCTCGCCACGGTGGCGCTGCTGCTCGGCGCCGGGGCGGTGCCCGCCTCGGCGGAACCCGGTGAGGGCGGCACCAAGAAGCTCCGGGACGCGCTCACGGCGGCGGCGAAGGGGCACATCGAGGCCAAGGCCAAGCTGGACAACTCCAAACGGCGGCAGACCGTGCTGACCGGCCAGCTCAAGGAGGTCGAGGGCCGGTTGGGCGCGTTGACCGCCCAGGTGGGCGAGGTTGCCGCGCAGTCGTACCGGGTGGGCCGGTTGACGCCGACGTCGATGCTGCTCAACACGGCCAGCCCGGAGGCGTTCCTCAAGCGCGCCGCCGACCTGGACATGATGGCCCAGCGGGACAGCAAGCAGCTTCGGGCGCTCGCCGAGGCGCGGCAGACGGCCGCCGAGGCCACGATCGCCATCGACGCCGAGGTACGGGAGCAGCAGAAGCAGCTCGCCGCGCTGGCGAAGAAGAAGCGGGAGGCGGAGCGGGCCCTGGCCACGGTCAGCTCGGGCAGCAGCGCCGGCTTCAGCGGCGGGTCGACCTCGGCACAGCCGGCCCCGCGCAACTCCGACGGGTCGTGGCCGAGCGAGTCCTGCTCGGTGAACGACCCGACCACCTCCGGCTGCATCACCCCGCGCACCCTGCACGCCATGCAGCAGGCCAAGGCCGCCGGCTACAAGCGGTTCGTGTCCTGCCACCGCAGTGGCGGGGGCGGCGAGCACCCCAAGGGCCGGGCCTGCGACTTCTCCGCCGCCACCAGCGGCTTCAAGGACGAGACTGCCACCGGTGGGGACAAGGCGTACGGCGACAGCCTGGCCAACTACTTCAAGAACAACGCCAACCGGCTCGGCGTGCTCTACGTGATCTGGTACCGGCAGATCTGGATGCCGAACACCGGCTGGCGGGCCTACAGCGGGTCGGGCAGCCCGGCCGCCGACCACACAAACCATGTTCACCTTTCGATGTACTGACCGTCCGGCCCAGGAACGGGACGTACCATCTCGACGGTGACCAGCTCATCGTCCGATGTCGCGACCGTTCCGACGCCCTCCGCGCCGGCCCCCTCCCGTGCCCTGCCCAACGGGCTCGCCGCGTTCCTGGTCTTCTTCGCCAGCGGTGCCGTGCTGGTGCTGGAGACGGTTTCGCTCCGGCTGGTCGGCCCGTACGTCGGGGTGACCCTCCAGGTGACCAGCTCGGTGATCGGCATCGCGCTGGCCGCCATCGCCTACGGGGCGTGGACGGGCGGCTGGCTGGCCGACCGCCGGGATCCGCGCGGGCTGCTCGCCCCGGCGCTGATCCTGGCCGGCATCGCCGCCGCGGTCACCCTGCCGGTGGTCCGGTACGCCGGCGAGCTGCTGCGTGGCGGCGCGGTCAGCGGCATCCTGCTGCTCACCGCGCTGGCCGTGTTCGTGCCGGCGGCCCTGCTGTCGGCGGTCACCCCGCTGGTGGTGAAGCTGCAACTGGCCGATCTGCGGCGTACCGGGCAGGTGGTCGGCCGGCTCTCCGGCATCGGCACCCTCGGCGGCATCACCGCCACCCTGGTCACCGGGTTCGTGCTGGTGGCGGCGCTGCCCAGCACGGTGATCCTGATCGGGTTGGCGGCGGCGCTCGGCGTGGCCGGGCTGGCGCTCGGGGTCTACCTGCGCCGGCAGGAGGCCGGTGGACTGCCCGGCCCGGCCCGGACGAAGGCCACCCTGGCGGTGCTCGGGCTGGTCGCGGCGGGGTTGAGCGCGGTCGCGCCGAACCCGTGCGACGTGGAGACCGCATACCACTGCGCCCGGGTGGAGAGCGACCCGTCCCGGCCCGGTGGGCGCACCCTCTTCCTCAACTCGGCCCAGCACTCGTACGTCGACCTGAACGACCCGACGCACCTGGAGTACGAGTACACCCAGTGGATCGGCGCGGTCGCCGACGTGCTCGCCCCGACGGGGCAGCGACTGGACGCGCTGCACCTGGGCGGGGGTGGTTTCACCATGCCCCGCTACCTGAGCGCCACCCGGCCGGGCACCGACAACGTGGTCTTCGAGATCGACGGTGAG
Organism: Micromonospora sp. NPDC051925; assembly: GCF_044548625.1. Classification (NCBI taxonomy): domain Bacteria; kingdom Bacillati; phylum Actinomycetota; class Actinomycetes; order Micromonosporales; family Micromonosporaceae; genus Micromonospora; species Micromonospora sp. NPDC051925. The sequence continues at coordinate 205,233 of NZ_JBIUCH010000011.1, forward strand.
CTGGTCGACCTGGACCGGCGGGAGCTGGGCGTCCGGACCGGGCCGGGGCTGCGGGCGGTGGTGGGGGACGCCCGGATGCTGGTCGGCGGCGAGCCGGCGGACAGCCGCGACCTGGTCGTCGGGGACGCCTTCGGGCACCTGGTGGTGCCCTGGCACCTGGCCACCCGGGAGATGGCGGCGGAGGTCGACCGGGTGCTGCGCCCCGGCGGGATCTACGTGCAGAACGTCATCGACTACCCGCCGGGCCGGTTCATCCGCTCGGAGCTGGCCACGGTGGCCGCCGAGTTCGAGCACGTGGCGCTGGTCGCGCCGCCGGAGGCGATCGCCGGGCGGCAGGGCAGCAACTTCCTGATCGTCGCCTCGGACGCGCCGCTGCCGCTGGACGCGCTGCGGACCCGGCTGGGCACCGTGGCGAAGATCCCGGACCTGCTCGCCGGCAGCGAGGTGACCCGGTTCGTCGACGGCGCGCTGGTGTTGACCGACGACTACGCCCCGGTGGACCAGTTGCTCGCGACCGCCTGATCGGGTGACTTTCCTGACCGATTACGACCAGCGAGGTGTAGCCGGGGGCGACTCGGGCAACACGGTCGACCATGGGTGCAGGAGTCCGGAACGATTCCCAGCTCCTCGGTGAGCGGTATCGGCTGATCGAGCAGCTCGGCGCGGGCGGCATGTCCGTGGTGTGGCGCGGCTACGACCAGGTGCTCGGCCGGCAGGTCGCGGTGAAGGTGCTCGCCTCCCGGCTGGCCAGCGACCGGGCCTTCCGGCACCGGATCAGGATCGAGGCGCAGGCCGCCGCGCGGCTCTGCCACCCCAACATCACCAACGTGTACGACTACGGCGAGTCCGAGCAGGTCGGGCTGACCGTGCCGTACGTGGTGATGGAGCTGGTGGACGGTGGTCCGCTGACCGCGCGGCTCGGCCGCGACGGGCAGCTGCCCTGGCGGGAGGCGGTGACGATCGGTGCCGAGGTGACCTCGGCGTTGGCCACCGCGCACGCCCGGGGGGTGGTGCACCGGGACGTCACCCCGGGCAACGTCATGTTGACCGCGACCGGGGTGAAGGTCGTCGACTTCGGTATCTCCGCGCTGGTCGGGGAGAGCGAGAAGGGGCCGGACGGCACCCTGCTCGGCACCCCCGCCTACCTCGCGCCGGAACGCCTCGACAACGGCCAGGTCTCCCCGGCCACCGACGTGTACGCCGTCGGGCTGCTGCTCTACCGGATGCTGACCGGGCGGCTGCCCTGGCAGGCCAGCACCACCACCCAGATGCTGCGGGCGCACATGTACCACGACCCGGAGCCGATGCCCCCGGTACGGGGGCTGCCCGACGAGGTGGTCGAGCTGGTCGGCCGCTGCCTGGCCAAGCGCCCCGAGGACCGGCCGGCGACCACCGAGGTGGCGCGTACCCTCGCCGGGGCGGCCGGGATGGTCGCGGCCGTGCCGGTCTCCCCGGCCCCCGGGCGGGGCGACCCGGCCCTGCTCGCGAACGCCGGCACCACGATCCTGCCCTGGTCGGCCGACACCGACGCGCTGCCCTTCTCGGGCCGGACCCGCAGCCGCCGGGCCGCCACCCGCCGCCGCCGGATCGAGGCCGGGGTGGCCGCCGCGAGCCTGCTCGCGATCACCGCGACGATCTGGGGGGTGACCTCGCGCAGCCCGGCCAGCGGCGGCGTCGACCGGCCCACCGAGGCCCGGATGGGGCTGACCGAGCCCACCCCGTGCGAGGTCGAGTACGCGTTGCGCAGTGACTCCGGCAAGGACTTCGCCGCCCAGCTCACGCTGACCAACACCGGTCCCCGCGAACTGCGTGACTGGACGATGAGCTTCGCCTTCCCCGGCCAGCAGACCGTCACCAAGGCCACCCGCGAGGTACGCCAGGAGGGGCGCACGGTCCGGGTCACTCCGGCGGCCGGACGTGCCGCACTGGCCCCGGGCGCGTCGGAGAAGGTCTCGCTGACCGGCCGGTACACCGGCGGTAATCCGTTGCCGCTGGAGTTCACCCTCGGCGAGGCGAGTTGCGGGGTGCGGGTCTCCGGGGTGGCCGGCAGCGCTCCGGTGGTGAAACCCCCGGCGGCGAAGAAGCCGGCGGCGAAGAAGCCGGCGAAGACGTCCAGCAAGACGTCGGGCAAGGGCGGCTCCGGCGCGGCCAGCCCGGCGAAACCGAAAGCGAAGCCGAAGCCGAAGGCCGAGAAGCCGGCAAAGGGGCCGGGCACGGCGGGCAAGGGGCCGGATGCGGCCAAGGGGAAAGCGGGGAAGTGATCAGCGTAGCGCCGCGAACCGTTGCACCTGGGTGATCCCGCCCTCCACGATCAGGATGCTGCCCACGCCGAGCACGGTGTCCGGGTCGGCGTACCGGAAGCGTTCCCCGGCTGGTTTCGCGCCGACCACCATCACCCCGTACCGCTCCTGCAACGCCAGCTCGCGCAGCCGTCGGCCGACCAGCGGCGGCGGGACCGGCACCTTCGCGATCGCGAAGTCGTCACCGAACTCCATGAAGTCGAGCATCCGGCTGACGATCAGGTGGGCGACCCGCTCCCCGGTCTCCGCCTCGGGAAAGACCACATGGTGCGCCCCGACCGAGGCCAGGATCTTCGCGTGCTTCTGGGAGGTGGCCCGCGCCCAGATCTGCGGTACGCCCACCTCGGTCAACGCCAGCACGGTGAGCACGCTGGCCTCCACCGAGGCGCCGATGGCGACCACCACCCGACGGAAGTCGCCGATGCCGAGCTGGCGCAGCGCCTGCTCCTCGGTCGCGTCGGCCTGCACCACCCGGTCCAGCGACGCCGACCAGCGCTGTACCTGTTCGGCGTTGCGGTCCACGGCGAGCACGTGGTGGCCGAGCCGGGTCAACGCCCCGGCCAGGTGGCAGCCGAACCGGCCCAACCCGATCACGGCGATGTCGCCGTCGTCCTCGCTCCTAGCCGACAACGGGTTGCTCCTTCGGGTAGCGGTACAGCCGGCGTCGGGTGTTCAACGCGATCGCCGAGCCGAGGGTGAGCGGTCCGATCCGACCGATGTACATCAGCGTGGTCAGCACCAGTTGGCCCGACTCGGGCAGTCGCCGGGCGAGACCGACGGTGAGACCGGTGGTGCTGAACGCGGACGTCACCTCGAACAGCGACTCGTTGAACCGGACGCCGTTGGTGAGCACGGTCAGGCCGACCGTGCCGACGGTCACCAGCGCGATGCTGAGCAGGGCCACGGTCAGCGCCTGGCGTTGGCTGGGCGCGGCGATCCGGCGGCGACCGACGGTGACGTCGGGCTCGCCGCGCAGCTCCGCCCAGATGACGAAACCGAGCAGGAAGAACGTGGCGACCTTGATGCCGCCGGCGGTGCTGGCGCTGCCACCACCGATGAACATCAGGGCGATGAGCAGGGGGTAGCTCTCCTCGCTCAACGCCGCCACGTTGATCACGTCGAAGCCACCGGTACGGCTCAGCGCGATCTGGGTGAACGAGGCGAGCAGCTTGTCCGGGGTGTCGTAGGTGCCGATGGTGAACGGGTTGTGCCATTCGGTGGCGAGCAGGCCGGCGACGCCAACCGTCAGCAGCACCACGCTGCCCCAGACGGTCAGCTTGGTGGCGGCCGTCCAGTGGGCCGGCCTGCGGCGCTGCCGGAACGCCTCGAACAGCGCGGGGAAGCCCAGTCCACCGACGATCGCGCCGAGGGCCAGCGGCAGCGACACCCACGGATCGTGGGAGAAGCGGACCAGACCGTCGGAGTAGAGGCTGAATCCACCGTTGTTGAACGCCTGGACCGAGTGGAACACACCGGACCACAGCGCCCGGCCCGGGGGATAGTGGTAGGCGAGCCAGAGCCGACCGGTGACCACCACGGTCATCGCGAGTTCGCAGCCGAACACCGTGCCGGCGATGCGTAGCAGCAGGCGACGGAGGTCGGCGAAGCCGTACTCGGCGGTCTCGGCCTGCACCAGCAGCCGGTTGCGCAGCCCGAGCTGCCGGGTGACGGCCAGGCTGATCAGGGCCGCGCCGGTGAGGATGCCCAGCCCGCCGGCCTGGGTGAGCACGGTGATCATCACCAACCCGAATCCGTTCCAGTAGGTCGGGGTGTCGGTGACCGCCATGCCGGTCACCGAGACCGCCGAGGTGGCGGTGAAGAGCGCGGTGACCAGCGGGGTGATCCGGTGCTCGCTGGTGGCCCAGGGCAGCATCAGCAGGCCGGTGCCGATCGCGATCGCCACCAGGAAACCGAACGGCACCAGCCGGACGGGGTGACGAAGGAACCGGCGCACCAGACAATCCTGTCGATTTCCCCGGGATCGGGCCGGTGAATCGCGTATCCCGCAGGGTTCACCTGACGGCAAGTCGACGACCAACTGGCGGTCAGGCACGCCCGGTCTGCTGGGGGCACCCATCGACTGCTCGGGGCGGCCCGCGACTCCGCCGGGGTGCCCATCGACGAAGGAGACCGCGTTGCGACGTACCCTTTCCGCCCTCGGTGTGGCCGGCGCGCTGCTCGCCGTGGCCGTCGCCGTCCCCGGCGCGGCCTCGGCCCGCGAGGACGACGCGGACCGCGCCGACCGCACGGACCGGGCCACCCACCGGCCCGTCGTGATCGGCCACCGGGGGGCCAGTGGTTACCGCCCGGAGCACACCCTGGAGGCGTACCGGCTGGCCATCCGGATGGGTGCCGACTACATCGAGCCGGACCTGGTCTCGACCCGGGACGGGGTGCTGGTCGCCCGGCACGAGAACGAGATCTCGGGTACGACCGACGTGGCGGCCCGCCCGGAGTTCGCCGCCCGCAAGGCCACGAAGACCATCGACGGCGTGCCGGTCACCGGCTGGTTCACCGAGGACTTCACCCTGGCCGAGCTGAAGACGCTGCGGGCCAAGGAGCGGCTGCCCCAGGTGCGGGTGGCGAACACCGCCTTCGACGGCCGGTTCGAGGTGCCCACCTTCCAGGAGGTGCTGGACCTGGCCCGCGCCGAGTCGAAGGCCCGGGGCCGCACCATCGGCGTCTACCCGGAGACCAAGCACCCCAGCTACTTCGCCTCGATCGGGCTGCCGCTGGAGGAGCCGCTGGTCGCGGTGCTGCGCCGCAACAAGCTGACCCACCGCAACGACCCGGTCTTCATCCAGTCCTTCGAGACCGCCAACCTGCGCAAGCTCGACCGGATGACCGACGTGCCGCTGGTCCAGCTCCTCGACGCCACCGGCCAGCCGTACGACTTCACCGCCGCCGGTGACCCGCGCACCTATCGTGACCTGGCCACCGCCGCCGGCCTGCGCGGCATCGCCGGGTACGCCGACGGGGTCGGGCTGAACAAGAACCTGATCGTCCCCCGGGACGCCACCGGCAAGCTGCTCGCCCCGACCACCGTGATCCGCGACGCGCACCGGCAGAAGCTGGTGGTGCACGCCTGGACGTTCCGGGTCGAGAACCAGTTCCTCCCCACCGACTTCCGGATCGGCACCGACCCGAACGGACGCGGCGACATCACCGCCGAGTACGAGCTCTTCTTCGGCCTCGGCCTGGACGGCGTCTTCGCCGACCAGCCCGACACCGCCGTCGCCGCCCGCGCCGGCCTGTCCACCCGCTGACCCACCCGCTGACCCACCCGCTGACCCACCCGCTGACCCTCCCGCCCGGGGGCGGCGCTTGATCGACTCAATGTCACCGAGGTAGCGGTGTCCGGTCGCCCCGGACACCGCTACCTCGGCCCACGGGAGGGGATCAAGACGGCGACTCCCGTCCGGCGTGGTCAGGAGCCCGGCCGGTGGGGTGAAAGCGGTTTCGCCCGCACGACACATATGCATGCAGACCCTTTGGATCTGATGACGTAGACGATTCAGCCGATGGCGGCCGATCCGGGCGTGCCGAGGGGACGCCGGTCAGGGCGGGTGCCCGGTGGTGTCCACGGCGGTGTGACATCTGCCGGTACCCGGGGGTCAGCGGGTTCGGCAGCCGGTGCCTACAGTCGGGTCATGGGCATCGACGGGCCGCCGCCGACGGCAGGAGCCCCCGGTCGCGTACGCGTGCGCGCCGTCTACCCCGGCAGCTTCGACCCCTTCACCCCCGGGCATCTGGACGTGGTGGACCGGGCACGCGCCCTGTTCGACGAAGTGGTCGTGCTCGTCGCGGTGAACAGCAGCAAGAATCCGGGTGCGGACGAACAGGAGCGGGCCGCCGCTGTCCGGGCCGTTCTGCCGGCCGGATGGACCTCCGTCACCGTTGCCGCCTGGCGTGGGTTGACCTCCGCCTACTGCCTTCGCCACGAGGCGGGAGTGATCGTCCGGGGCGTGCGGAACACGACCGACCTCCAGGCCGAGTGCCGGCTCGCCGCGATGAACCAGTCGTTGGGTGTCGCCACGGTCTTCCTGCCCGCCCAGCCCGAACTGGCGGCGATGTCGTCGACCGCCGTGCGCACGCTGGGGAAGCTGCCACCGCGATCGGGGTAGCGCGGACGCCGGGCGGCCCAGGTCGTCAGATCGTGAAGAGTTGTTGTCGCCAGGACCGCAACAACTCTTCACGATCCAACGATCGAGCTGGTGGACGCCCGCTCGGGCGGGTCGACGGGCGCGGGGTGGCGCGGACGCCGGGTGGTCCAGGTCGTCACGCGGTGCCTGGAGCCGGTCCCGGCAGCGCAGGATGAGGCCGGCGATCTCGTCGAAGGCCGCCGCATCAACGCGGCGACCTTCGAGCCACAGCGCGTGTACGGCCGCTCTGCACGAGGTACGTCGTGGCAGCCTCGACCAGCCCGACGAACTCGGCACGGTGGTCCGGGGCGGCCAACTGGGCGCGGCGGCGCACGCCGACCCGGCCACCCCGGGGCGTGACCATGGCCGCCATGCTGGTCACCTCGGTGGTAGGGCCATCCATCCGCCCGGGTGGCCGCAGGGTCCGGCTACCCCGTCGAGGATTCGGCGACGTAGGTGCCACGGCCGGGCTGCCCGGTGATCAGCTCACGGTCGTGCAGCAGTGAGAGCGCACGTGAGGCGGTGTTCATGTGCACCTGATATGCCTCGGCAAGCTCCCGGGTGGAGGGCAGTTTGTCACCGGGTTTGAGTTCACCGCTCTTGATCTTCGCGGCGAGGTCATTGGCGATCTGGCGGTATGGGGCTTCAGCTGTGGGCATGGTGAGACTCCGGTCGGTTCGGCGTCTCCGATCATGCCGGGCCTACACCAGTAACTGCAACAAGCTGCCGTGTCGCGCAAACAAGGGGTCGACCTACACAAACATTTTGGGTATGTTGTGGATGTCCGGTTCCGGTTGGTTCGGCAAACCCCGGGGGGGCGGACACCAGGGGTTGGCTTCGGGGTCGTACCGCCGCACAGGGCTGCGGTTCCGAGGCCGGTGACCCGGTCCGCGTCCCCTGTCGGCGGGCCGGGTCACCTTCCACCTCAGCGAACGGACCCGATCCCGGAAGGTGACCCATGCGCATCCTGCTGTCTCTGTTCCGCCACCCGTGGCCCGGCCGTTGGAGCCGCATTCCCTGGCGTCGCCAGCAGCGTCGCCGGTCCGGACGACGTTGGCCGGAGCGTCCGCGCAACGGTGGTTGGTACCGCTCGGAGGTGTGCCGGCCGCTGACCGCCCGACAGGTCCAGGAACGACGGTTCGGCCTGGTCAAGCGGGGACTCGATCCGGTGGAGGTGCACGCCTTCCTGCACCGGGTGGCCGCCGACCTGGCGACGGCCCGGCGGGATCTCGCCATAGCCAGGGAGGAGAACCAGCGGATCAAGCACGCCTTGCGCTCCTGGCGGACCCACTTCACCTCGGACGTGCGGTGGTGAGTCGGACAGGCTCCGTGGTCGACCACCTCGGACGTGCGGTGGTCGACCGCAGGGGCTTCGTGGTCGAGCAGCCGGGGGTGTGGCGGTGAGCCGGGAGCGGTTCGTCGTCCACCTGCCGGTGGTCGCCGAGGATCTGGCCGCCGCGCGGGGATTCGCCCGGGTGATCACCCGGGCACTCGGGTTCCTGGCCGACATCGACCGGGGCGGTACGACCGTGTCCCGGGAGGACGCCCAGTCCGTACGCCACTGGGTCTACTGCGACCGGAGGCTGGCGACTGGCCGGCGGTGTCCGCGCCCGGCCGACCACGACGGCGACTGTGGCCCGTCGACGGGGTGAGCCGGGGCGGTGAGCCGTTGTGACCGCGTCGGCGGGTCGCCGACCGGGCGGGTGCTGGCCGGGTTGCGTGACGACGAGCGGCGGATCGGGGTGCTGGGGCTCGACCCGTACCGGTTCAAGCTGGTCGCGTTCACCCTGGCCGGCGGGCTCGCCTCGGCCGGTGGGGTGGTCTACTCCCTGATCGCCGGTGGGGGCGAGCCCGCACGTCACCACCTCCGGCCTGACCCTGTCACTGCTGGTCACGGTGGTGCCCGGTGGCCCGGCTACCCGCAGGGCCCGTTGTTCGGCGGCATCCTCTACGCACTCCTCGACCACCGCCTCACCCACCCCCACCACAGCACACACTGAACCGTCATGTGTTGATCAAGAGGTTTGTGTCACCGTAGCGGCGGATCATGACGTAAACCTCTTGGTCAACTCTGCGGATGGTCGTGGCGTCCGGCGAGGGTGGTAGGAATGGCGGGTGGGAGGGAATCAGGGGCGGGTGTGGGGAGTGCGGGAGCGGGTGGGGGTGCGGGATCGGGTGGGGGTGCGGGAGCGGGTGGGGGTGCGGGAGCGGGCCGAGGGGGTGCTGCGGCGACTCGCCGGTGAGCACGCCCGACTGCGCGAGGACCAGTGGCGGGCCATCGAGGCGCTGGTGGTGGACCAGCGTCGGGTGCTCTGCGTGCAGCGCACCGGGTGGGGCAAGTCGGCGGTCTACTTCGTGGCCACCGCACTGCTGCGCGAGCGCGGCGAGCACGGGCCGACAGTGATCGTCTCGCCGCTGCTGGCGTTGATGCGTAACCAGGTGGAGGCGGCGGCCCGCGCCGGCATCCGGGCCCGCACCATCAACTCCGCCAACCTCGACGAGTGGGACGAGATCACCGCCGAGATCCACGCCGGCACGGTGGACGTCCTGCTGATCAGCCCGGAACGGCTCAACAATCCCGACTTCCGGGACACCGTGCTGCCGAGGCTGGCCGCCACCACCGGGCTCCTGGTCGTCGACGAGGCGCACTGTGTCTCCGACTGGGGGCACGACTTCCGGCCCGACTACCGTCGGCTGCGTACCTTCCTCGGCAACCTGCCGGAGCGGACGCCGGTGCTCGCCACCACCGCCACCGCCAACGAACGGGTGACCCGCGACGTCGCCGAGCAACTCGGCACCGAGCCGACCGGCCGGGCCGGGACGGCCGTCCCGCAGACCGGCGTCGACGCAGAGGTGTTCGCGCCGCACTCCGACCGTGCCGAGCCGCACCCCGGGCAGCACTCCGACCCCGCCGAGCCGCACCCCGCCGGGCGACGCCCCGAGGTGCTGGTGCTCCGGGGAACCCTGGACCGGGAGTCGCTGCGGCTGGGCGTGATCGACCTGCCCAGTCCGGCGCACCGGCTGGCCTGGCTCGCCGATCACCTGGACGCGCTCCCCGGCTCGGGGATCATCTACACGCTCACCGTCGCGGCGGCCACCGAGACCGCCGAGTTCCTGCGGGCGCGCGGCTGGTCGGTGGCCTCGTACACCGGCCAGGCCGAGGACGCCGACCGGCGGGCCGCCGAACAGGACCTGCTCGACAACAAGATCAAGGCGTTGGTGGCCACCAGCGCGCTCGGGATGGGCTTCGACAAGCCCGACCTCGGTTTCGTGGTGCACCTCGGTGCGCCACCCTCGCCGATCGCCTACTACCAGCAGGTCGGCCGCGCCGGCCGGGCCGTCGAGCACGCCGAGGTGCTGTTGCTGCCGGGCGTCGAGGACGCCGCAATCTGGCGGTACTTCGCCTCGCTGGCCTTCCCGCCCGAGGAGCAGGTGCGGGCCGTGCTGGCCGCCCTGCGTACCGACCGACCGCTCTCCACCCAGGCCCTGGAACCCGTCGTCGACCTGCGCCGTACCCGTCTCGAACTGATGCTCAAGGTGCTCGACGTCGACGGCGCGGTCCGCCGGGTGCGCGGCGGCTGGCTCGCCACCGGCGAGCCCTGGACCTACGACGAGGCCCGGTTGCGGCGCGTCGCCCAGGCCCGCACCGCCGAGCAGCAGGCCATGCGCGAGTACGCCAGCACGCCCGGCTGCCGGATGCGTTACCTGCGGGAATGCCTGGACGACAGCGGGGCGGGCGACTGCGGCCGGTGTGACCGCTGCGCCGCGCCACTGTTCACCGCCGAGGTCTCCGACCGCGCGTTGACCGCCGCGCAGACCTTCCTCGGCCGCCCCGGGGTGCAGATCGCCCCCAAGAAGCTCTGGCCGACCGGGCTCGACGCGGTGGGCGTACCGCTGAAGGGGCGGATTCCCCCGACGGAGCAGGCGCTGCCCGGTCGGGCCGTGGGACGACTGTCCGACCTGGGCTGGGGTGGCCGGCTGCGCGGCCTGGTCGGCCCGGACACGGCCGACGGCCCGGTCCCCGACGACGTGGCGGCGGCGGTGGTGGAGGTGCTCCGGGCCTGGGCGCACGGCGACGACCCGTGGCCGCGCCGCCCGGCCGGCGTGGTCGCGGTCGGCTCCCGCAGCCACCCCACCCTGGTCGGGTCGCTCGCCGAGCGGATCGCCACGGTCGGTCGGTTGCCGCTGCTCGGCCTGGTCACCCCGACCGGCCCGGCCGGGGCCGGCGGGCCGCGCGGTAACAGCGCCCAGCGGGTACGCACCCTGCACGACGCCTTCACCGTCACCGACGAGGTGGCCGGGGCGTTGACCGGGCTGGACGGTCCCGTGCTGCTCGTCGACGACCTGGTCGACTCCGGCTGGACGATGACGATGGTGGCCCGCCTGCTGCGCCGGGCCGGTGCTCCCGACGTGCTCCCGCTCGCCCTCGCCGTCGCCGGCTGACCCGTCGCCTTCCCGGTCGGGTCGCCTTCCTGGTCGGCTTGCCTTCCCGGCCGGGTCGCCATCTCCGGGCGGCTGCCCGGCCAGCCGGTGAGGCCCGCCGATCCGGTGCACTGGCCGTCCTTCTGCACGGCGGGCCGGGTCGATGCGGAGTTCCCCGGCCGACCGGAATGCGACAGTCGCCACGGTGTCCGGCCGTCGCCCGGTTGCCGGCCGGGTCGACGGTACGGTGGGCGGATGGCCGACCAGCGATCCGTCACCCGGCGGGCCGGGGCAGCCCCCAACGGGCCGGTTCCCGACCCGGATGTCCCGGAGTCGCCGGCCCCCGGCGGGCCGGTTTCCGATCAGGCTGCCCTGGAGTCGGCAGCCCTCGGCGGGCCGGCTCCGGAGGCGGGCAGCCGGGATCCGGGGTCGCCCGGTGGATGGTCGTTGTCCGGGGGCGGGGCGGCCACCGGGCAACCGTCAGCGGAGCCGGCGTCGCCGGTCGGCCCGGATCGGGCCACGCTGCGGTTGGCGCTGGTGGTGGGTGGCCTGGTGCTTGCCGTCCTGCTCGGCTTCGGCCTCGGCCGGGCCAACGGGAAACCGGCCAACCTCACGGTGGCGGACGCCGCGACCGCCGCCGGTGACCACACCCACGCTCCCGGCACCGGGGCGCACCAGCACGACGCCACCGCCGGGCAGTCCGCCGGCGACGGGGCCACCGGCCTGTCGGTCACCTCCGGCGGATACACCCTCACCCCGTCGGGTGGGGAGTTCGTCGCCGGGCGGGCGGGTGAACTGCGGTTCCAGATCAGGGACGCCCAGCGGCGACCGGTCACCCGGTTCGCGATCGTGCACGACAAGCCGATGCACCTGGTCGTGGTACGCCGTGACCTCACCGGCTTCCAGCACCTGCACCCGAAGATGGCCGCCGACGGCACCTGGTCGATTTCGCTGACCCTGCCGCAGCCGGGCGTCTGGCGGGCGTACACGGATTTCACCGCGCTCGCCGACGACGGCCAGCAGACCGCCGCCACGCTGGGCGTGGACCTGGTCGCACCGGGGGACTACGCGCCCCGCCCGCTGCCCGCCCCGGCCACCGTCGCGACCACGGCCGGGTTCACCGTCGACTACACGGGCACCCCGCAGGTGGGTGCCGCCGTACCGCTGCGGTTCCGGGTCCGGGACGAGGCGGGACGGCCGGCCACCCTGGAGCGCTATCTCGGCGCGTACGGGCATCTGGTCGCCCTCCGCGAGGGGGACCTGGGCTACCTGCACGTGCACCCCGGACCCGGGCCGGCCGCCGACACGGTGACCTTCTGGCTGACCGCGCCCGGCCCCGGCAGCTACCGGATGTACCTGGACTTCCAGGTGGCGGGCGTGGTGCGGACCGCCGAGTTCACCCTCACCGTCCGCTGACCCCGGCGGGCCGATCCGGGCCGGCTCAGCCGGCGCGGCGGACCGGGCGGCGGGCCAGGTAGCGGAGCAGGTCGCGGATGTGGTGCTTCTCCTCGGCGGGCACCGACGGGTCGGCCAGCCGATCGAGGATCACCCGGACGTCCGCCTCCACCGGGCCGTCGTCGGCGCGACGGCGGGGCGTGGGCCCCGAGTCGGGCAGGCCGAGCGCCCGGAAGGCCGCCGCGACCGGCAGGTCGAGGGCGGCGCAGAAGCCGCGCACCTTGGCCAGCTCGGGGTAGTCCTGCCAGTCGCCGGCGAGCCAGCGGAAGACGGTGGACCGGCCGACACCGGTGTGGGCCGCGAGGTCGCTCACCGTCCAACCCCGCTCGTCACGGGCGTCGTCGATGGCCCGTCGCACGAAGCGAGCGAACGCCATCTGTGGTGAAACCTCTGTCGAACCCATGCCGGTGAGATCGTCCCCTTCTGGTGGGAGCCGGGTGTCCGGTGTGCCCTTCGAGGGTAGTACGACGCCGGGTCGGTGTAATTCCCCGACCGTCCGTCCGGTTCCCACGACGGGGTCGCCGTGGGTCAGCGGCGCAGGTCGTGGCCGGTTCGCCGCCGATCGCGAGCAGTGGCAGTTGCCCTCCATCAACTAAACTCGGCGGATCCGCCGACCCGGTCCGTACCACCGATGAGGAGCAGCATGGCCGCGCCCGCCCGTCCGGTGCCGCACCGCCCGGGTGCGGTCAGTCTCTTCTTCGTCGCCAAGGCGGGGGTCTTCGCCCTGGGCTTTTGGAGCTGGCTGCTGGTGCTGGTGTCGACCGGTGACGAGGTGACCGGGGCGTACGTCCTGGCCGCCGCCGGTGCCGTCACCACCACGCTGGTGGGGGTGGTCCTCGGCGTCCGGCTGGCCCTGCAACACAGCGCCGCCACGCGGCACGCCGAACTCAAACGGCTCCTGGTCGACATCTCCTGGAACGCCTTCGCCGCTGCCGGCAACGCCGAGACGCCCGGCAAGGTGGTGCCGTTCCCCACCTCGCCCGCCGACGACGAGCGCGGGGCGCGCGAGCGGGTCTCCTCGCTCTTCGACCGGGGACCGGGGGAGCGACCCGGCGGTCGGGGCGGCGACCGGCGTCGCTGAGCCCGGTTCACGCACCATCCGGTGGCGTGGGCCGGTCGTCCAGCAGGGTCGACAGGCGCGGTGTGACCTGCCACTGGTCGACAAGTCGCCGGTACTCGCTGAGCTGTCCGCCGCTGCCCGTGCCGCTGCCCGTGCCCGCGCGGCGGGCCCGGATCAGCAGGTTGCGTGGGGTGTGCCGGGAGTCGACGAACTCGACCACCTCGGCCCGGTAGCCGTGCGCCCGCAACAGCCCGGCCCGCAGCGCGTCGGTGAGCACGTCGGCGAAGCGCTCCCGCAGGATGCCCTGCCGGGTCAGCAGCTCGTACGGTGCCGGCGTCGGCCGGGCGCGGAGCTGCGTCGCCAGGTCGTGGTGGCAGCACGGCGCGGCGAGGATCCACCGGGCGTCCCAGCGCACCGCTCGGGCCAGCGCCTCGTCGGTGGCGGTGTCGCAGGCGTGCAGTGCGAGCACCAGGTCGGGGGCGGGCTCCACCACCGCGTCGGCGATGGTGCCGGCCACGAAGGAGACCCGGTCGGCCCAGCCGAGGCGCTCGGCCAGTTCGCTGTTGCGTTGCCGTTGATCCTCCCGGACGTCCACGCCGACCAGTTCCACGTCCAGCCCGCGACCGGTCAGGTACCGGTACGCGGCGAAGGTCAGGTAGGCGTTGCCGCAGCCCAGGTCGACCACTCGCAGCCGTCCGGTGAGATCGTCGGGGAGGGTGGCGGCCAACGCGCGCAGGAAGGCGTCCACCTGCCGTCGTTTGGCGGCGCTGCCACCGATCGTCGTGAAGATCGGGTCGCCCGGGTCGAGCAGGTACTCCTTGGCCCGGTCGTGGCCGTCCGGTCCGGCCGCCGGACGGCTGGCCGTGGCCCGGTGCACCTGGGCCTCGCCGGACTTGGTCACCCGAAGTTGGAGGGTCGCCCCGGTCGTCTCCACGTGCCAGTTGCCGAACGGCTCGGCGAGCAGCGCGTCGACCGCCGCGTCGGCCTCCGCGCCCGGCACCACGTTCCGGGTGTACGGCCGGACGCCGTCGGACGTGGAGATCTGCAGCCGGGGGCCGGCCTTGAGCGCGACCGGGCGTAGTTCGGCACGGACCACGGAGGGGCGCTGTCCCCGGCGTCGGCCGGCGGCGACGGCACGGGTCAGGGCGGGGTCGAGCAGCAACGCCCGGACCTCGGTCAGGGCGGCGTCCAGCGATTCCGGCATCGTCCCATCATCCTTTCCGCCCGACCGGTGCCGCGACCGGGCCGTCGCCGGGTGTCCCGCGCCGCACCGGGTGTCCCGGTGCCCCTACTTCGCGCCGCACCGGGTGTCCCGGACGTGTCCCGCTCCGCGCGCCGCACCGGGTGCCACATCCCGCCGTACCCGAGGGCGTCGAGGTGGGTCCGGGGAACAGAGCCGGTGGTCTGGGCGTCGGCCGGCGGCGGGGCGGCCCGTCCGGGCGCGGTGGCGCTGATGACGTGAACGGATCGGCCGGCGGCGGGCCGCGCACTGCCTCGTACCCGGCGGAAACGCGACATCCCCCGGACCGTCGTGCGGCCCGGGGGATGTCGGTGGTGCGGTGTCAGTCGGCGGTGGCCTCGGCCGGCGTGTCCGCGCCGGAGCCGCCACCACGGCGACGCCGACGGCGACGGGGCCGGGTCGACTCGCCCTCGGCGGTCGGCCCGGAGGCCGCAGCGGCCGGCTCGGTGGCCGTGCCCGGCGCGGTGTCGGCGGACTCCCCGGCGATCACCGCGGTCGGCTCGCCCGCGACCACCTCGCCGGCCCGGCGGCGACGCCGATGGCGCGGGGTACGGGTGCCCTCCTCGGCGGATTCCACGGGCGTCTCGGCGGCGTCCGGCGCGTCGGTGCCGGGGCGACCCCGGCGACGCTCACCGCGACCGCTGCCTGCGCCCCGGCTGCTGCTCTCACCGCGACCGCTGCCTTCGCTGCGGCCCCGGCCCTCGCCCCGTCGGGTGCCCCGGCCACTGCTCTCGCCCCGGCGGGAACGGCCGCCCAGGTCCTCCTCGACCTCGGCGGAGAGCCCGGCACGGGTCCGCTCGGCGGTCGGCAGGGTGCCGGTCATCTCGGACGAGATGTCCAGGTCGGTGTAGAGGTGCGCGGAGGTGTGGTACGTCTCCGGCGGCTCCGGCATGTCCAGGCCGAGCGTCTTGTCGATGATCCGCCACCGGGGCATGTCGTCCCAGTCGACGAAGGTGACCGCGACACCGGTCGCCCCGGCCCGGCCGGTACGACCGATCCGGTGGGTGTAGGTGTCCTGGTCCTCGGGGCAGTCGTAGTTGATGACGTGGGTGACGCCGCTGACGTCGATGCCCCGGGCGGCCACGTCGGTGGCGACCAGAGTGTCGATCTTGCCGGCCCGGAAGGCGCGCAGCGCCCGTTCCCGCGCACCCTGGCCCAGGTCGCCGTGCACCGCCGCCACCGCGAAGCCGCGGAAGTCGAGATCCTCGGCGACCCGGTCGGCGGCCCGCTTGGTGCGGGTGAAGATCATGGTGAGCCCACGCCCCTCGGCCTGGAGGATCCGCGCCACGATCTCGATCTTGTTCATCGAGTGGGTGCGGTACGCCAGCTGCTGGGTCTGCGGCGACGGGCCGGTCTCGGCGGTGTGCCCGGCGTGGATCGTCACCGGCCGGCGCAGGAACCGCCGGGAGAGGGTGACGATCGGGTCCGGCATGGTGGCCGAGAAGAGCATGGTCTGCCGATCCTCCGGCAGCATCGCCAGGATCTTCTCGACGTCGTCGAGGAAGCCCAGGTCGAGCATCCGGTCGGCCTCGTCGAGCACGAGCGCACGAACCCGGTCCAGGCGCAGGTGCTTCTGCTTCTGCAGGTCCATCAGCCGGCCCGGGGTGCCGACCAGGATCTCCACGCCCTTGCGCAGCGCGTCGATCTGCGGCTCGTACGCCACGCCGCCGTAGATCGGCAGCACCCGTACGCCCCGGGTCCGGCCTGCGGCGGCGAGGTCCTTGGCGACCTGGATGCCCAGCTCCCGGGTGGGGACGACGACCAACGCCTGCGGCACGCCGTCGCTTCCCTCGGCCGGGGCGAACACCCGCTCCAGCAGCGGTACGCCGAAGCCGAGGGTCTTACCGGTGCCGGTGGGCGCCTGACCGATCAGGTCGGTGCCGCGCAGGGCGATCGGCAGCGCGTACTCCTGGATCGCGAAAGCGCGGGTGATGCCCGCCGCGGCCAGGGCCTCGACGGTCTCGGGCCGCGCGCCGAGCGCGGCGAACGTGGGGGCCTCCGGGCGGACCGGGGCGGTGGGGACCAGCTCCTGGCCCTCCAGTTGGTCGAGAATCTGTTCGCTCATCTGGATCTGGGGGTGCCCTCTCGTGGTGCGCCCCGTCTTGTCCTCAGGGCGCGATCGGTATGGCGCGGGCCACGCGATCGGCGGCGGAAAATCGCCGAGCCGGACCGGGCCGCACGCGCGCCGTGGGCAGGACTTCGATCAGATCGGCGCCCACGGCAACTCCCTCATCTTACCTGAGCAGGCCGGCACACGCCCCTGACCTGGATGACCGGCTTTTCGCCGGGGGTGATAAATGTGACCTGAGTCACCGCTGAGTCGCCGAATGGCGGCCGGAGAGCGGGCAGGCGGAGAATGGCCGGCTACGAGGCGGTCGGCGGGCCACCGCAGGCCGGGTCCGGCCCGCGGCGGGATCACCCGCCGCAGGGACCGGACCGGTTCAGCGAACGGTGAACCCGACCGCGCGGGGGGACGCCTCGGCGATCTCGACGTAGGCGACCTTGCCGACCGGCACGATGACCCGTCGACCCTTCTCGTCGGTCAGGGACAGCGTCCCCTCGGCCTTGGCGAAGGCGTCGGTCACGATCTGCTCGATCTCGGCCGGCGACTGCGCGCTCTCCAGAACCAGCTCGCGCGGCGCGTACTGCACGCCGATCTTGACCTCCACTGTGCCTCCTCAGGTGGGCGAGATAGCCGCCGATCGGAAGGCTATCCGATCTCGGGGCGGGATGTTCAGGCCGACTCACCCTGTAGCGGGAAGCTCGCGATGCCCCGCCAGGACAGCGCCGCGACCAGTGCCTCAGCCTCGGCCTTCGGTACCTGTCGGCCGCCGGCCAGCCAGAACTGGGCGGCGGTCTCGGCTGCGCCGACCAGGCCGGAGGCGAGCAGCTCGGCGTGTGCCCGACTGACGCCGGTGTCCGAGATGATGGTGTCGGTTATCGCCGCGATGCAGCCCTGCTCCACCCGTTCGACCCGTTGCCGGACCGCCGGATCGTTGCGCAGGTCCGACTCGAAGACGAGCCGGAACGCCTCGCTCTCGTGGTCGACGAAGTCGAAGTACGCGCGCACCGATGCGCCGACCCGCTCCTTGTTGTCGTTGGTGCCGCGCATCGCGTCGTGAACCTTGGCGACGATGGCGTCACAGTGCGTGTCGAGCAGCGCCAGGTAGAGATCCATCTTTCCCGGGAAGTGCTGGTACAGCACCGGCTTGGAAACCCCGGCCCGCTCGGCGATGTCGTCCATCGCGGCGGCGTGGTACCCCTGCGCTACGAACACCTCCTGAGCCGCCGCGAGCAGCTGCTTACGACGTGCTGAGCGGGGCAGCCGGGTGGGCCGGCCGGCAGTCTGCGCACCGTTCCCCACAGCGGTCATGGGAACCTCCGAGTTTCGTCATTCCAGCCGGCACTTCTACCCCGTACCGGTCAGGGCACTCACCCCGGCCCCGGAATTGGCCCGCCGCTGTAACTTATCGCCACTGTCACCACACGGTAGCCTCAGCGGGGGCGACCAAGGAGCGCGCGGTGAGTGAAACAGGGCAACCCGGTGCCGCCACCCCGGGAGAGCATGACGACGGGACGGGTCAGCAGGACGACCTGGCCCGCTCCGTCAGTGGGTGGGCACCTGCTACCGGGTGGTCCGGCGGGGCCGACGCCCCGGGTTACCGGGAGGCCGCGTCGCCGTGGAACCGGGCCGACCCCACTGCGGGCTGGGGTGGTCCGCCGTCGCGGCACGGTGACCTGCCTGCGCCGTTCACCACCCCACCAGCCGGCGGAGACGCCCCCCGCAACGGTCGGGACCACCGCAATGGTCACGACTCGGCACCGGATTTTCCGACCCCTCTGCGTCGCCCGGTGAGCGCCCCGCCCGGCGAGCCGCGTTACCCCGCCGACGACCCGCGGATGGCCGACGGCGACCGGCTGGTCGTCCCGGCCCAGCGGCCGGCGCCCTCGCCCGAACCGCAGCACGATCCGGAGACCGCCCGGTATTCCTCGGACGATCCCGCCGCGACCCGGCCCGGCCGCTGGGCCGAAGGGAACATCCCTTCCTCGGCCCCACCGGCGGTACAGGTCCCCCCGGTGGGCACGGCCGCCTCCGGATTCGAGGTGACCCCCGGCTTCCACGCCCCCGACCGGGGCGAGGCCGAGCCGTCCCCGACCGACGAACCCGGCGACTGGAGCAACCGCTTTCCCGCCGAGGGTGGACCGCGCGCCGGTTCCGACCGCTTCGTCCCGGGCGAGTCGACCGCCGGCACCGAGCCCCGTGGAGCCGAGCCCCGTGGTGTGGAACCCCGTGGAGTCGAGCAGCGCGGTGTCGATTCGCGTGGAGTGGAGCAGCGCGGTGTGGAGCAGCGTGGAGGGGAGCAGCGCGGTGTCGAGCCGCGCGGCGGGGAGCAGCCGTCCGCCGAGCGTCGGCCGGCCGCTGCGACGGACGAGCCGGACTGGTCCGGTCCGAGCTGGAACCGGCCGAGCTGGGGCGGGACCTGGGCGCCCTCCTGGTCCCGGGACGAGGACCCGTCGGCCGGCCGACGGGCCCGTGCCGAACGCGCGGCCGAGTGGTCGGCCGAGCCCGCCCGCCCCTATGAGCCGGTACGTGCCGAGCCCGCCCGCCCGTACCAGCCGGTGCGCGCCGAGCCCGCCCGCCCGTACGAGCCGGTGCGCTCGGAGGTACCCCGCCCGTACGAGCTGACCCGCTCCGAACCGGCCACCTCACCGGCTGCGCCGGAGCCCGTACCGCCGACGGCCGGTCGGCCCGGTCGGGAGCGGTCGACCGTCGACCCGACCGCCGACCGGGCCGTCCCGGGCCGCCCCGGCACCGATCACCCCGATCGCGGTTGGTCCGACCGCCCCGACCGCGACCGTGAACAGCCCGAGCGGGGCCGGTCCGATCGCCCTGACCGGGCCGAGCGGGACTGGTCCGATCACGCCGACCGGCCCGAGCGGGACTGGTCGGGCCGTACCGACCGGTCGGAGCGGGACTGGTCCGATCGGGCTGACCGGTCCGAGCGGGACTGGTCGGACCGCGGTGGTCGACCGGAGCGCTCCGAGCGGGGCTGGTCCGACCGCGCCGAGCGGCCTGATCGTGATCGGCCGGTGGGTGAGCTGCCCGCACCGGAGCGGGTGCGCGCGGCGGACCGGCCGGCCGAACAGCCCGGGTGGACCATCGGCCGACCTGCCGACACACTGCCCGGCATGCCGCCCTCGCCCCACGACGCGTTCGCCGGTATGCCGCCCCTGTCCCGTGAGGAGTCGTCCGGTATGCCGCCCGCCCCCCGTGACCAGCCGGCCGGCGTGCTGCCCCTGCCCCTGCCTCGCCGCGACGAGCCGGTCGGGCAGCCGTCCGCCTCCGGTGGCGAACGGGGCACCGGTCTGCCGGCCGCCGGTCGCGCCGATCAGCCGTTCCGGCTCCCCCGGGACGAACCGGTCGCCCCACCGGCCGGTCGCGCCGAGCAGCCGTTCCGACTCCGGTCGGTGCCGACCGAGCCGGCTGCCTCCACCGACCTTCCCGGCCACCCGCCGGAGACCTCCGTATCCGCCGTCGGTGCCCCCGCCACGAGCGGGCCACGCCGCCTGGACCACATCCCGCCCGCGCCCGCCCCGACGAGCGCACCCCCCTACGCGGCCCGCCGATCCGCCCCTGACCCGCAGACCACGGCCGAGCCGGTGGTGGACGAGCGGAGGCCGGACCGGGGCACGGCGGTGCTGCCGCAGCGCGTCCCCGCCGAGCCGGACGTGCCCGTCGTGCCGGAGCCGCCAGCCGTGGAGCCCCCCGCCGAGACCCCGGAACTCGCCCGAATCGCCACCCACCTGCGCCGTGACGACGAGCCCGCCCCGCCGCGGGAACGCCCCGAGGGCTTCGACGTCAACGAGATCCTCGACGCCGTACGTGAGGTGGCCGGGGTCCGGGACGCGGCGCTGCGTCGTACCCCGGCCGGGGCGCACAGCCTGCGGCTCGACCTGTCCGACGGGGCCGACCCGGCGGAGGTGAGCCGGTTGGTGGCCCGCCTGCTCCAGGATCGGATGGGCCTCGCCGCGGCGCCGCAGAACCTGGCCGGTGAGCCGAGCGCCCCGGTGCCGCCGCCGCTGCGCCGCCGTACCGGCGAGCCGCGCCCGGGTGACCCGCGTGGCCGTGACGAGAGCATCCAGGCCGAACGCCGGGACACGAACCGGGGCGGCGCACCGACCGGCCGGGCCCGCGCCGCCGAGCCGTCCGCCGCGCCGCCGTCCCCCGTCGAGGAGCGGCCGGCCGCCCGACCCGGACCGCAGCGACCGGCCGCCGGGGGTCGGGCCGACGGGGAATCCCCCGCTGACGGATCGGCCTGGGAGGGCGAGGAGCAGCCGGCCGAGCAGTCACCGACGGTGTCCGGAGGGCCCCGGAGACGCCGACAGCCGACCACCCACCGGGGTCGGGCCAGCGTGGAGGAGACCTTCCCGACCTCGCTGCTGCCGCCCACCGGCAGCCCGGCGACGCTCAACGCGTCGTACTCGGGTGGGCAGATGACCACGACGGAGACCGCGCCCTCGCGACCGCTGGACACCGGCGGTGTGCCGGGGCCCCGAGTGGTGATCGACCACGTCCAGGTGAGCACCTTCGGCCTGGACGCCACCGTCGAGGTGCGCCTGCTCGCCGCCGGTGAGCCGGCCGCCGGGCACGCCACCGGGCCGGCCGTGGACGGTTACGTCCTGCGGCTCTGCGCGGTGGCCGCCGCGGCGGCCGTGGACGAACTGTTGCGCCTCGCCGAGCGCACCGCCGATCGGGGGCGTTGCTTCGTCGAGCACGCCGCCGTGGTGCCGTTCGGCAACTGCGAGGTGGCGACCGTGGTGGTGCTGCTGGTCTGCGACGGCTGGGTGGAGCAGTTGGCGGGTTCGGCGCTGGTCGCCGGGGATCCGCGCCAGGCGGTGGTCCGGGCGACCCTGGCGGCGGTCAACCGCCGCCTCGAAGCGCTGCTCGCCTGACGGCCGATTGTCGGCACGGGGACGGGCGGGAACACTGCCGGTATGAAGCGCGCCGCCCTCTGGCCCGATGAACACCTGCCCCCGCACGCGCTGCCCCCACCCTGGCCCGGCCGGCCGGTACGCCTCGACGGCACGATCACCTACGTCCGGGACACCCCGGCCACCGGGCCGGACGCGGAGCCGGCCCTGTACGTGCACGGGCTGGGTGGTTCGTCGCAGAACTGGACGGACCTGGCCGGCCTGCTCGCCGGTCGCCTGGACGGTCAGGCGATCGACCTGCCCGGCTTCGGACGCAGCGAGCCGGGGCTGCGGTACACCATCCCGGCCTTCGCCGACCGGGTGGTGCGCTGGATCGAGCACTCCGGCCGGGGCCCGGTGCACCTGTTCGGCAACTCGTTGGGCGGAGCGGTCTCGGTGTACGTCGCCGGTCGTCGGCCCGACCTGGTGCGTACCCTCACCCTGATCTCGCCGGCCCTGCCGTTCCTGAACTTCGGCCGCTCGTTGCAGGGGCGGATGCTGCCGCTGCTGGCCATCCCGCGCGGGGAGCGGCTGGCCGCCTGGCGGCTCGCCCAGCTCGCCCCGGAGGTGATGGCCCAGCAGGCGATGGAGGCGTGCGTCGCCGACCTGAGCCGGATCAGCGAGCAGCGTCGACAGGAGGCGCTGGAGGAGATCCGGGTCCGGTACGAGGCGACCCACTACGCCGCCGCGTACGTCCGCACGTTCCGTGGTCTGGTCGCGAGTTTCCTGCGTTCGTACCTGCCGGGGCCGGGGTCGCTGTGGCGGATCGCCGCCGCGATCCAGGCGCCCACGCTTGTGGTGGGGGGCATGAAGGACCGGTTGGTGGACGTCCGGGTGGCGCCGCAGACGGCCCGGATCATCCCGGACAGCCGGCTGATGATGCTGGCCGGCGTCGGACACGTGGCGCAGCTCGAGGTGCCGCGTACGGTGGCCCGCGCGGTGCTGCACCTGCTCGCCGAGGTGGCCGACTCGCCGGAGTGCGGTGGTGACGCGGCGTGGCAGCCCGACGTGGCAAGCTGAGCCGGATGTCTGCGTTCCTGCGTCGCGGTCCGCGGTCGGCCCGCGTCACCCGCCGTCTGTCCGTCGCTCCCCGGCTCTGGGCTGTCCGCTCCGGCCGGTGGCGTCCGATGGTGCTGGCGGTCGTGCTGCTGTTGGCGGTCTCCGGCGGACTGGCGGTCACCGCCCGGTCCGGGCCGGGTGCCGGTCGGCTGGTCGCCCGGCCGGTGACGACGTCCGGCGGTCCGACCGGCTCCGCCGCATCCTCCGGTGTCGCCTACGCCCCGGGAGCCGCCGACGTCCCCGGGTCGGCCGGTGCCCCCGGCGACCCCGGGGCGTCCGGTGTCGCCGACGTCTCGGGGCCGGTCGGTTCGCCGGGCGCGGCCGGGCTTGCCACGCCGTTGGGCGTGCTGGCACCCGAGTTGGCCGGTGGTTCGGTCCCGACGACGACGGTGCCGCCGTTGGCGTTGTCCGGGCCGGTGCCGGCGACCGGCCGGGGCACCTTCCGGTACGACGACCGGGCCGGCGCGACGCTCGGCCGGGCCGGCGTGCTGCGGCGGTACCGGGTGGCCGTGGAGGACGGCTCCGGCGAGGACGTCCGGGCCTTCTCCGACCAGGTGCAGGCGGCGCTGGCCGGGCCGGGTAGTTGGGTGGACAGCGGACGGTTGCGGCTGCGCCGGGTGCCGGGGAATGCGCCGTACGACTTCACGGTCCAGTTGGCGACCCGGAACACGGCGGGTCGGCTGTGCCGGGCCGGGGGTGTGGACATCCGGGTCGGTGGTCGGCCGTACACGTCCTGCCGAGCGCCGGGGAAGGTGATCGTCAACCTGGACCGGTGGCGGACGTCGGTGCCGCACTTCGTCCAGGCCGGGGTGCCGCTGTCGCTGTACCGGACGTACGTGGTGAACCACGAGGTGGGGCACCAGTTGGGGCACCACCACGAGGGGTGTCCGGGGCGGGGCCGGCCGGCGCCGGTGATGCAGCAGCAGTCGCTGTTCCTGCGGGGCTGTACGGCGAATCCGTGGCCGTACCTGGACGGGAGGCGGTACACCGGGCCGGCGCTCTGAACCTCTTCCGGCGCGCTGCGCACTTCCGGGGGATGTGAAACATGTTCTCGTAATCTGCGGCAATAGCAGGCATATGTCCGATTGGTCTGCCATGCTGGTCGGGTGAACACCCCGACCGCACCCGCCGAGTGCCCGGAGCCATCGCCCGCCGACCGGCCGGAGCCGTCGCCCGCCGAGCGCCCGAAGCAACTGGCCGCCGACTGGCCCGCGCCGCGTCACCCCGGATCACGCGCCGAGCGGTGTCACCCCGGATCGCGCCGCAGTCGTCGCCGCCGCCGGGCCACCCTGCTCGGCCTTGCCCTGCTCGGTGTGGGCGTGGGCAGCTTCGTCACGCTGCACCCGGACGACCGGCCGAGCCCGGACGACCGGCCGAGCACCCCGGCGCCGGTCGCCGGGCGGATGGCCGACGGGGCGGGGGCCGGGGCGCGGATCGCCGCCGGGTACCCGAGCCGCGGACCCGGCCGCTTCACCGCCGCCGAGGGCCGCTCCGAGGTGTACGGCTTCGACGGCCCGCTGCGCCGCTACCGGATCGAGGTGGAGCAGGACACCGGCCAGGACGTCGACGCGTTCGCCGCCGCCGTCGACGACACGCTGGGCGACCCGAACAGCTGGATCCGCTCCGGCGAGCTGCGGTTCCAGCGGGTGCCGGAGGTCGCCGCCGCCGACTTCACCATCTACCTGGCCACCCCGGCCACCTCCGAGCGGATGTGCGCCCAGGGCGGGCTGGACACCGAGGGATACACCTCCTGCCGGCTACCCGGACGGGTGATCATCAACCTGGCGCGCTGGATGGACGCCGTGCCGGACTACGGGGCGCCGCTGGCGGTCTACCGGACGTACGTGGTGAACCACGAGGTCGGGCACGAACTCGGCGAGGAGCACCAGTCCTGCCCCGGCCCCGGCGAGCCGGCCCCGGTGATGCAACAGCAGACGTACGGGCTGGACGGCTGCGTGGCGAACGCCTGGCCGTACGTCGACGGCTTCCGCTACTCCGGCGACCTGGTCCCCGGCAGCTGAGATATTCCCGCTCCCGCATGTCGGACGGGGTGTCCCTGCTCATGGCCGAGAGGTGGTCCGCCGAGCAACAATGGCCCGGTTCGCCACCAGCCGATCCCGGGGAGTCCACCGTGTCGCTGCCCCCGCTCGTCGAACCCGCCGCCGAGCTGACCGTTGACGAGATCCGTCGCTACTCCCGCCACCTGATCATCCCCGACGTCGGGGTGCAGGGGCAGAAGCGGCTGAAGAACGCCCGGGTGCTCTGCGTCGGCGCCGGTGGCCTCGGCTCGCCGGCCCTGCTGTACCTGGCCGCGGCCGGTGTCGGGACGCTCGGCATCATCGACTTCGACACCGTCGACGAGTCCAACCTCCAGCGCCAGGTCATCCACGGCGTCTCCGACATCGGCCGGTCCAAGGCCGAGTCCGCCGCCGCGTCGATCCGCGAGATCAACCCGCTGGTCCAGGTGGAGATCCACAACACCGCCCTGGACCGGGAGAACGTCCGGGAGATCTTCGCCGGGTACGACCTGATCGTCGACGGCACCGACAACTTCGCCACCCGGTACATGGTCAACGACGCGGCGGTGCTGCTCGGCAAGCCGTACGTCTGGGGGTCGATCTACCGGTTCGACGGTCAGGCGTCGGTCTTCTGGGCCGAGCACGGCCCCTGCTACCGCTGCCTCTACCCGGAGCCCCCGCCGCCCGGCATGGTGCCGTCCTGCGCCGAGGGCGGCGTGCTGGGCGTGCTCTGCGCGTCGATCGGCTCGATCCAGGTCAACGAGGCGATCAAGCTGCTCGCCGGGATCGGCGAGCCGCTGGTCGGCCGGCTGATGGTCTACGACGCGCTGGAGATGGAGTACCGCAAGATCAAGGTCCGGAAGGACCCGAACTGCGTGCTCTGCGGGGAGAACCCCACGGTCACCGACCTGCTGGAGGACTACGAGGACTTCTGCGGCGCGGTCTCCGAGGAGGCCCAGGAGGCGGTGGTCGACTCGACCATCACCGCCGCCGAGCTGAAGGAGTGGCAGGACGCCGGCAAGGACATCTTCCTGATCGACGTCCGCGAGCCCGCCGAGTACGAGATCGTCCGGATTCCCGGCGCCACCCTGATCCCCAAGGGGGAGATCATCTCCGGCGAGGCGCTGGCGAAGCTCCCACAGGACCGGCAGCTCGTGCTGCACTGCAAGTCCGGGGTCCGCTCCGCCGAGGCGCTCGCCGCGCTGAAGGCGGCCGGGTTCCGCGACGCGGTGCACGTCCAGGGCGGGGTGCTCTCCTGGATCAAGCAGATCGATCCCTCGCTGCCCGCGTACTGACCGGCGGCCCGGGTCGGGGGCGGCGACGAACCGCCCCCGACCTCGACCGATTCCCCGAGGCGGGATCGTGTCTGCGCCGGTAGCGTCTGCGCCGTGGTCGACTTGGATGCCGCGATCGGCTTCGTCGTGGCGCACGGTGACGCGGTGGATCGCGCCCGGCTGTCCCGGCTGCGCACCGGCGCGTCCGTATCCCCGGAGCTGCTCGACGCGGCCGAGGTCGGGCAGACCGTCGACGGTGGTTGGCCCGCCATCCTCGGCGGTGACGTCCCGTCCATCGACGCGACCTGTTTCCGCCTCGCCGAGCTGGACGACCTCGGGGCGCTCGGCCGGCCGGCCGCCCGGCACGCCCTGGACTGGCTGGCCGCCCGGCAATTGCCCGACGGCGGCTGGGACGAGGATCCGAGGCTGGCCGGCAGCGCCCCGGAGTGGGCCGCCCCGGGTGACCCGGAGGCCCGGCTCTACCTCTCCGCCCACGCCGCGTACTGGCTCAGCGTGGCCGGCCGGCACGCCCGCGCCGCCGGCCCGCTGGACGACCGGGTGGGTGGGGCGTACGCCGGGGTGGTGCAGGCGGCGGCGCAGTCGCTGGCCGGTCAGCTCGCTCCGGACGGCAGTTGGCCGTCCTTCCTCGCCGCCGGCTGGCTGAGCGCGGCCGTGCTGCACCGCCAGCAGCTCTACTACGAGTCGGCCCGGATCCAGGCGATCCTGGCCGAACGGATGCCGCAGCTGTCCCCGGCCGACGTGGCCTCGCTGGCCGCCACGCTGCGCCGGGTGGAGGTGGGCGAGGAGCAGTGGGTGCTGGTCTCGGCCCGCAAGCGGCTGGCCGAGACCCAGCGCAGCGACGGCGGCTGGGACAGCGACGACGGGCACCAGTTCGACGTGCACACCACGCTCACCGCGATCCGCGCCTGCCGCCCGATCGGGCCGGTCGCCCCACCGGGGTCACCGGCGGTCCGGCGGACCCGTGCGGTCACCCCGATGGACGACGAGCCCGGCACCTGGTGAGACCCGGCAGCACGGGCCGGGCGCGGCGGGCCGCGGTGCCGGGCCGGGTGCCGGGCGGAGTCGCCGCGCTCGACACCCGTGCGTCGACCGCTCAGCGCAGGTGGCCGTCGCCGGTCACCACGTACTTGGTGGAGGTCAGCTCGGGCAGCCCCATCGGCCCCCGGGCGTGCAGCTTCTGGGTGGAGATGCCGATCTCCGCGCCGAAGCCGAACTCACCGCCGTCGGTGAACCGGGTCGAGGCGTTCACCATCACCGCCGCCGCGTCCACCCGGGCCACGAACTCCCGGGCGGCGGGCTGCGAGTCGGTGACGATCGCCTCGGTGTGGCCGGTGCCGTAGCGGCGGATGTGCGCGATCGCCGCGTCGAGCGAGTCGACCACGGCGACCGAGATGTCCGCCGACAGGTACTCGGTGGCGAAGTCCTCGTCGGTGGCCGGCACCACGGCCCGGGAGTGGGCGGCGACCTCGGGGGAGCCGTGCACGGTCACCCCGGCCTCGGCGAACGCGGCCAGCACGACCGGCAGGAAGTCGTCCGCGACGTCGGCGTGCACCAGCAGCGACTCGGCGGTGTTGCAGGTGCTCAGCCGCTGGGTCTTGGAGTTCAGGACGATCGCCACCGCCTTGGCCGGGTCGGCGGAGGCGTCGACGTAGACGTGACAGTTGCCCACACCGGTCTCGATCACCGGCACCGTCGACTCCTCGACCACGGTCCGGATCAGCGACGCGCCGCCACGCGGGATCAGCACGTCGACCAGGCCCCTCGCCCGCATCAGCTCCTTGACCGAGTCCCGCGAGCCGGCGTCGAGCAGCTGCACCGCGTCGGCCGGCAGACCGGCCCCGGCCACCGCGTCGCGGAGCACCGTCACCAACGCCGCGTTGGAGTGCGCGGCCGAGGAGGAGCCGCGCAGCAGCGCCGCGTTTCCGGACTTCAGGCAGATGCCGGCGGCGTCCACTGTCACGTTGGGCCGGGCCTCGTAGATGATGCCGACCACCCCGAACGGCACCCGCACCTGCCGCAGCTCCAGCCCGTTGGGCAGGGTCGAGCCCCGGACCACCTCGCCCACCGGGTCGGGCAGCGCGGCCATCTGGCGCAGCGCGTCCGCGATGCCGGCGACCCGTCCCGCGTCGAGGGCGAGCCGGTCCAGCACGGCCGCGCTCAGTCCGGCCTCCCGCCCGGCCGCCAGGTCCGCCTCGTTCGCGGTCAGGATCTCCGGGGTACGCGCCACCAGCGCGTCGGCCATCGCGTGCAGCGCGGCATCCTTGACCGTACGGGTGGCGACGGCGAGGGCCTCCGCCGCGTCCCGGGCCCGCCGGGCCTGCTCGACGACGCTCATTGCGTGCTCCTTGGGGTGTCCGGAAGCGCCCCCGCGCGGGGGCATCTGTTCACAGCAGTACCAGGTCGTCGCGGTGGACGACCTCGCGTTCGTACGCCGGGCCGAGCGCCGCGGCGAGTTCCCCGGTGGACCGCCCGAGCAGGCCGGGCAGCTCCACTGCGTCGTAGTTGACCAGCCCCCGGGCCACCGACGCGCCGTGGACGTCGACCAGGTCCACCGCGTCCCCGGCGGTGAACGTGCCGTCCACGGCGGTGATCCCGGCCGGAAGCAGCGACTTGCGCCGACCCACCACGGCCTGCACCGCGCCCGGGTCGAGGTGCAGCCGGCCCCGGGGTGCGGTGGCGTGCGCCAGCCAGAACAGCCGGGCCGCCGGGCGTCGCCGCGCCGGGTGGAAGAACGTGCCGACCGGGAGGCCGGCCAGCGCGTCGCCGGCCAGCGGTGCGGCGGTCAGCACCACCGGGATGCCGAAGCCGGTGGCGATCCGGGCGGCCTCCACCTTGGTGACCATGCCGCCGGTGCCGACCCCCGCCCGCCCGGCCCCGCCGATGTCGACGCCGGCCAGGTCGGCCTCGCCGCGTACCTCGGTGATCCGGGCGCTGCCGGGTCGGGTCGGGTTCCCGGTCCAGAGCGCGTCGACGTCGGAGAGCAGGACCAGCAGGTCGGCGTCGACCAGGGCGGCGACCAGGGCGGCCAGCCGGTCGTTGTCGCCGAACCGGATCTCCTCGGTGGCGACCGTGTCGTTCTCGTTGACGATCGGTACCGCCCGCAGGTCGAGCAGCTTGCGCAGGGTCCGGTACGCGTTGCGGTAGTGCGCCCGCCGGGTCACGTCGTCGACGGTGAGCAACACCTGCCCGACGGTGAGCCGGTGCCGGGCGAAACCGGCCGCGTACCGGCCGATCAGCAGGCCCTGGCCGACGCTGGCGGCGGCCTGCTGGGTGGCCAGGTCACGGGGGCGGCGGGGGAGCCCGAGCGGGGCCAGCCCGGCGGCGATCGCCCCGGAGGAGACCAGCACCACCTCGCGGCCGGCGGCGGCGAGCGCGGCGAGGGCGTCCACCAGGGTGTCCACCCGGGTGTCGTCCAGGCCGCCGGTCGCGGTGGTCAGCGAGGACGAACCGATCTTGACGACGATCCGCCGGGCCTGGGTGACTGGTTCACGCACCTGCCCATTCTGCGCGGTCGGTCCCGACGGACCCCGTCGCGTTCCCATATCCTGGCCGGTCGTGACGCCTGAGGAGTACGTCGAAGCGGTGCTCGCGCTGGTCGAGCGGATTCCGCCGGGCCGGGTGATGTCCTACGGGGCGGTCGCCGACGCGCTGGCCGAGCGGTCCGGGCGGGCCTCGGCCCGGCTGGTCGGCTCGATCATGGCCCGGCACGGCGGTGGGGTGCCCTGGCACCGGGTGGTGAACTCGGTCGGCCGGCTGCCACCCGGACAAGAGGTGCGGGCGCGGACCCTGCTACGCGCCGAGGGCTGCCCGCTGCGGGGCACCGGAGTGGACCTGGCTGCCGCCAGATGGTGGCCGGAGAAGGGGATGTGAGCAGGGCCATAACGTGAGTAACATTCGGCCGCATGGACGCGCCATCGGCCGAGCCCGGCTCCCCACCCGCGCCCGATGCCGGCCCCCCTGGTCCGTCCGATCCGCCCGGACCTGCTGCCGGTCCGCCCGGTCCGTCGGCTGCCGGTCCGTCGGCTGCCGGTCCGAAGGTTGCTGGTCCGTTGGTTGCCGGTCCGTCCGTTGCTGGTCCGTCCGTTGCCGGTTCGTCGGCTGCCGGTCCGTCCGTCGCCGGGCAGCCTGACAGCGCTGCCGGGATGGGCGTGCTGCCGCGTCGGGTGCACGCCGGCTATGCGCTGGGCTCGCTGGCCACCGGGGCGTTCGGGACCGTGCCGGGGTTGCTGCTGCTGCCGTACCTCACCGACACGCTCGGGGTCGCCGCCGGGCTGGCCGCCCTGCTGGTGCTGCTGCCGAAGGCGTGGGACGTGCTGGTCAACCCGGTTGCCGGGCGGATCTCCGACCGGACCCGCTCCCGGCTGGGGCCACGCCGGCCGTGGCTGCTCGGTGCCGGGCTCGCCCTGGCCGTGCTCTTCGCCGCCATCTTCGCCGCACCCTTCGGTGCCGGGCCGGCCGCCGGGGCGTACGTGGCCGTCGCGTTTCTCGCCACCGCCACCGCGTTCGCCTTCTTCCAGGTCCCGTACGTGGCGATGCCGGCCGAGTTGACCGCCGACGCGGCGGAGCGTACCCGGCTGATGAGCTGGCGGGTCGCGGTGCTGGCGCTGGCCATCCTGATCTCCGGCGCGGTGGCCCCGATGGTGGTCACCGCCGGCGGTGAGGGGGTGGCCGGGCACCGCTGGATGGGGGTGTTCGTCGCGGTGCTGATCGCGCTCGGCGCGCTCGGCGCGTTCCTCGGCACCCGGTCGGCGGCGACCGGCGCGGTGACCGCGACCGAACCGACGCTGCGCGCCCAGCTCGCGGTGGTCGCCGCCGACCGGCCGTTCCGGGCGCTGCTGCTCTGCTTCGTCATCCAGTCCGCCGGGGTGGCGACCATCCTGGCCGGGGTCAGCTACTTCGCGGCCCAGATCCTGCGCGACCCGACCACCGGCCCCACCGTGCTGTTCGCCTGCTTCGTCGGGCCGGCGCTGCTGGTGATGCCGCTGTGGACCCGGCTCGGTTCCCGACTGGGCAAGAAGGCCGCGCTGGTCGCCGCCTCGGTGCTGCTGGCCGCCGGTGCGGCGGCCCTGGTGGCCGCGCCGGTGCTGCCTGCCGCCGCCGTCTACGCGGTGGTCGCGCTCCTCGGCGTCGGGTACGCCGGCCAGCAGGTCTTCGCGCTGGCCCTGCTGCCCGACTGCGTGGCGGCCTCGACCGCGCGCACCGGCCGACGCCAGGCCGGCGTCTTCACCGGCCTGTGGACCGCTGGCGAGACCTTCGGCCTGGCCCTCGGCCCCGGCATCTACGGCCTGGTCCTGGCCCTGTCCGGCTACGTCTCCTCCGCCACCGGCACCGCCGCCCCACAGACCTCCACCGCCCGCCTAGGCGTCCTCCTGGGCTTCACCCTCATCCCCGCCCTCCTCATCGCCCCCGCCACCCTCCTCCTCCGCCCCCACCCCTACCACCCCCACCCCCACCCCACCCCCACCCCCCACCCCGTCGATCATGGAGTTGTGGCGGGGATGAAAGCCGCGAAGGCCAACGGAAAGGGCACCACAAGTCCATGATCGACGAGACTGGGGTGCCTGCGGAGCAGGTGCTGGACGAGATTCGGGAGCTGCGGGTGGGGGATCGGCCCACCCATGGGGGGCGGTTGTTCGCCTATGTGTACGACCCGGGGGTTGCGGGGTTGGACGCGTTGGCGGGGGCGGCCCACGCCGGGAGCGCCCATGTGAACGGGCTCGATCCGACTGCCTTTCCGTCTCTGCTGGCCATGGAGAACTGGCTGGTCGGGGCGGCCGGAGGGCTGCTCGGCGGCGGACCGGGCAGCGCCGCGCCGGACGTGGTGGGCAGCGTCACCAGCGGTGGGACCGAGTCGCTGATCCTGGCCGTCAAGGCGGCCCGGGACGCCCACCCGGAGTTGACCACGCCCCGGATCGTGGTGCCGGCCAGCGGGCACGCCGCCTTCGCCAAGGCCGCCCACCTGCTCCGGGTCACCCTCGACACGGTGCCCGTCGACCCGGCCACCCTGCGCCCGTCGGTCGCCGACATGGCCGCCGCGATCCGCCCGGAGACGGTGCTGGTGGCCTGCTCCGCACCGTCGTACGCGCACGGGGTGGTCGACCCGGTCGCCGGGATCGCCGAGGTCGCGGCGGCAGCCGGGGTCCGGTGTCACGTGGACGCCTGCTTCGGCGGCTGGACCCTGCCCTACCTGCGTCGCCTCGGCGTGCCGGTGCCGCCGTTCGACTTCACCGTCGACGGGGTCACCTCGATCTCCGTCGACCTGCACAAGTACGCGTACGCCCCGAAGGGCGTGTCGATGCTGTTGCACCGGGACGCGACGCTGCGCGCCCCGCAGTACTTCGCGTACGCCGACTGGCCCGGCTACACCATGGTCAACCCGGTGCTCGCCTCCACCCGCTCGGGTGGCCCGATCGCCGCCGCGTACGCCACCCTGCGGCACCTCGGCGACGACGGCTACCTGCGGCTCGCCACCGCCACCCGGGACGCCGTGGCGGCCCTGGCCGAGGCGGTGCGCGAGGTCGACGGGTTGCGGCTGATGGCCGAACCGGAGTCCACGGTGGTCTGCTTCACCAGCACCGATCCGGCGCTCGACCTCTTCCTCCTGGTCGACGAGCTGACCGCCCGGGGCTGGCACACCCAACCCCAGCTCCGGTACGCCGACCTGCCCGCCAGCGTGCACCTCACGGTGACCGCCTCGGTGGCGCCCCGGGTGGCCGAGTTCGGCCCGGACCTGGCCGCCGCGGTGACCGCCGCCCGCCGGGCCGGGCCGGTCGAGCTGCCGGCCGAGCTGCTCGCCCTGGCCGGGTCGCTGACCCCGGAGGCGCTCACCCCGGAGCTGATCGGTGGGCTCGCCGCCGGGTTGGGGCTGGGCGGGGGGCCGCCGGACCGGATGGCGATCGTGAACACCCTGCTCGACGCCGCCCCCGCCGCGCTGCGGGAACGCCTGCTGGTGGAGTTCGTTGGCCTGCTGCAACGCCCCACCTGGTAACCCCA
Organism: Micromonospora sp. NPDC051925; assembly: GCF_044548625.1. Classification (NCBI taxonomy): domain Bacteria; kingdom Bacillati; phylum Actinomycetota; class Actinomycetes; order Micromonosporales; family Micromonosporaceae; genus Micromonospora; species Micromonospora sp. NPDC051925. Next base: position 238,189 of record NZ_JBIUCH010000011.1, read on the forward strand.
CCCCACCCCGCCCCGGCCTGGCCCGGTGTAGGTCGGTGATCAAGAGGTTTGGGTCAACGTTCGGTGCGGAGGTGACGTAAACCTCTTGATCACGGAGCCGGCCGGTACGCCGGAGGAGCCCCGGCCGGCCCGAGGGGCTACGCCGGGCGGCTGTGGTTGACTGTCCAGTGGGAGACAGCGGGGTGGTCGGACGGGACGGGAGGCGGTCGTGCAGTTGCCGGGAGTGCTCGGCGAGCCGATCCGGTTCGTCCTCAACTGGGGTCGCCGCTACTCGCTCTGGGTGTTCAACTTCGGCCTGGCCTGCTGCGCGATCGAGTTCATCGCCACCAGCATGGGCCGGCACGACTTCATCCGGCTCGGCGTCATCCCGTTCGCGCACGGCCCCCGGCAGGCCGACCTGATGGTGGTCTCCGGCACGGTGACCGACAAGATGGCCCCGGCGATCAAGCGGCTGTACGACCAGATGCCCGAGCCGAAGTACGTGATCTCCTTCGGCGCCTGCTCCAACTGCGGCGGCCCGTACTGGGACTCGTACTCGGTGACCAAGGGGGTCGACCAGCTCATCCCGGTCGACGTCTACGTGCCCGGCTGCCCGCCCCGGCCGGAGGCGCTGCTGCACGGCATCCTCCGCCTGCAGGAGAAGATCGCCGCCGAGCAGTCCGGCATCGGCGGCGTGGACCGCTCCGACCCGCTCGCCCCACCGGCCGACGCCACCCCCTCCGACAGCACCCCCCCGCGCCCGGTCGAGTCGCTGACCGCGCCCCCCGTCCGCCCCCCATCCCCTGACCGCGCCCCGGCCGTGCCCCTGACCGTGCCCCGGCCGTGCGGCCCGGCCGGCTCTCGCTTCGGTGATCAAGAGGTTTGCGTCAGTTTTCTGTAGGACGTTGACGTAAACCTCTTGATCGACGGGGGAGTGCGGGTAGAGGGGAGTGCGGGTGGGAGGGGAGGGTGGGGTGGTGGGTGGGCACTAGCCTGCTCGGCATGAACGACTCTGCGGACCAGCGGTCCGCCTTCATCGTCGACGTGCTGACCGAGGAGTTCGGCGCGTCGATGGCGCTCGACCCGGCGGCGTTCCGCCGCAAGTTCCGCAAGATGGCCGCCTCCCCGTTCGCCTTCTACCGGGGCAGCGCCTCGCTGTTCTATGCCGACCAGCTCGGCGACTTCGCCGACGACGCGTTCCTCGACGCGCAGACCAGCCGGGTGTGGATCCACGGCGACCTGCACGCCGAGAACTTCGGCACCTACATGAACGGCTCCGGGCAGTTGGTGTTCAACGTCAACGACTTCGACGAGGCGTACGTCGGGCCGTTCTCCTGGGACCTCAAACGGCTCGCCGCCAGCGTGGCGCTGCTCGGCTACGCCAAGGCCCTGTCCGACCGGGCGATCGGCGAGCTGGTCGACGGCTTCGCCCGGTCGTACCTGACCGAGTTGCGGGCGATCGCCGCCGGCGGGGACGACGCGATCGGCTCGATCACCCTGGACAACGCCGACGGGGTGCTGCGCCGGGTGCTCCAGCAGGCCCGGCTGAGCACCCGGGTCGACCTGCTGGCCGCGCAGACCACCGTCGACAACTACGAGCGGCGGTTCTCCCTCGGCGACGGGGTGTACGAGATCGACGGGGAGACCCGCGCGCAGGTCACGGCCGCGTTCACCGCCTACCTGGACACGTTGCCCGCGTCCACCGCCCGGCTGCGGCCGGTCGCCACCCAGATCAAGGACGTGGTGCTGCGCAAGGGGGTGGGCATCGGTTCGGCCGGGCTGCCGTCGTACAACCTGCTGCTGGAGGGGCACACCCAGGCGCTGGAGAACGACGTGGTCATCTACATGAAGCAGGCGCAGGTGCCGGCGGTGGCCCGGCACATCGACGACGAGCGGGTCCGGGGCTACTTCCGGCACCAGGGCCACCGGACGGCCGAGTCGCAGCGGGCGTTGCAGGCGCACGCCGACCCGTGGCTGGGCTTCACCGAGCTGGACGGGGCCGGTCAGCTCGTCGCCGAGGTCTCCCCGTACGCCGCCGATCTGGACTGGTCGGACGTCAACGAGCCCGACGAGTTGGCCGGGGTGCTCGCCGACCTGGGCCGGGCGGTGGCCCGGATGCACTCGGTCGCCGACGACGAGTCCAGCCACGACCTGGTGGACTACTCCACCGAGGAGGCGATCGTGGCGGCGATCGGCGACGACACCGACGGCTTCGTCGGGCACCTGGTCGAGTTCGCCCACGCGTACGGGGTCCGGGCCCGCACCGATCACCAGCTCTTCGTCGACCTGTTCCGCAACGGCCGGCTCCCCGGCATCTGAGCCGCGCCACCGGGGATCACCTGCCGAACTCCAGCACCACCTTGATGTCCTCGCCGGTGTGGGCGTACGCCTGCGCGTACGCCGACACCGGCACCCGGCGGGTGATCAGCGAGTTCAGCCAGGACTGCTCGGCGCGGGCGAGCGCCTGGGCGGCCAGTTCCCAGTGCCGCCGGTTGGCGTTGACCGAGCCGAACACCACGTTGTTCTCCAGCACCAGCGCCCGGTTGAGCGCCCCGGCGTCGAAGTCGATGGTCCGGCCCCCGCTGGACACCCCGGTGAGGCAGACGATCCCGGCCGGGCCGACCTTGCACATGGCGTCCAGCACCACCGCGGGCGCGCCGGTGCACTCGACCACCACGTCCGGCTCCAGGTCCAGCTCGGTCACCGGCGTCGTGTGGTACGTCGCACCGAGCGCCCGGACCAGGTCCGGCTTCGGCCCGGTGGTGCTGCGGTCCAGCACGTGCACCGAGAGCCCGCGCTGGGTGGCCAGCAGGGCCGCCAGCAGGCCGATCGGCCCGGCACCGGTGACCAGTACGGTCTGCGGCTTCCACTCGGCGCGGGAGCCGATCCGGGCGATGTGGTCCCACGCCTTCGCCACCACGCTCGCCGGCTCCAGCAGCATGCCGACCGGGGCGAGGACCGGGTCCAGCCCGACGGCGAACTTGGGTTGCACCCGCCACCGGTCCCGCGCGAAACCGGGCAGCCCCTTGATCCCGTGCTCGGTGTACCGGCCGTTGCGGCACATGTCCCACTCGTCGACCGCGCAGCTCGGGCAGGGCACCGGGTCGGGGTGTCGGACGACCCCGGCCACCAGGTCGCCGGGTTGCAGGGTGCCGGACGGGTCCTCCAGCACCCGGCCCAGCGACTCGTGACCGAGCACCAGCTCCCGCTGGCCGGGCGGGGCCTCGCCGTAGTCCCCGGAGATGATCTCCTGGTCGGTGCCGCAGATGCCGACGGCGAGCGCCTCGACCAGGATCGCGCCCTCCTCGGCTGCCGGCTCCGGCCAGTCCTGCACCAGCCGCAGCGAGTCGCGGACCCCGGGAGTCATCGTCACAGCGCGCACGGCCCCATCCTTCCCCGCCCCACCCCGGCCCGCTCGGCAAAGCGACAGATGCCCGCCCGTTCACCTCACCCAGTCGCCCGTCGGGCGCGTACGACCGGACGGGCCGACCCGGGGCCGGGGTGGCGGCCATAGGATCAACCGCATGACTCCGGAAGAGGTCGGTCGGCGGGTGGTCGCGCTGCTCACACGGGTCGAGGCGACCGCTTCGGTGTCCGGCGGGCAGGCCCACGCCAGGGCCACCGTCGACGTACCCCCGGCCGCCTGGGCGGACACGCTCCGCGCGGTACGCGACGACGCCGAGTTGGCCTGTGACTTCTTCGACTGGCTCTCCGCCGTCGACGAGCTGGCCGGTGGCTTCGACATCGTGGTCCACCTCTGGTCGACCCGGCACCGGCACGGGGTGCTGCTGCGGACCCGGGTGCCACGGGCGACGCCGACGGTGGCGTCGGTGGTCGACGTCTACCCGGGGGCGGCCTGGCACGAGCGGGAGACGCACGAGATGTTCGGCGTCGACTTCGCCGGCCACCAGGGGTTGACCCCGCTGCTACTTCCGCCGGAGTTCGAGGGGCACCCGCTGCGCAAGGAGTTCGTGCTCGCCTCCCGGGTGGCGAAACCGTGGCCGGGGGCGAAGGAACCGGGCGAGTCCGAGGCCGGCGGCGGTCGTCGGGCGGTCCGCCCGCCCGGTGTGCCCGCCCCGGGGGAGTGGGGTGTGGTGCCGGCCCCGGCCGGACCGGTGACCGTGGGCGAGGGGACGCGCGGCGGTGCCCCGACCCGGGAGCGTCCGGCCCGTCCGGCGCGTACCCCCCGCCCTGGCGCATCCGGGGGCGGCCCGGCGGCGACCGGGCGGCCGGCCTCCGACGGTGGCCCGGCCCCTGACGGTGGCCCGGCCGTGGAGCGGCCGGCGCGCGGTGACCAGGGCGGCGACGAGGGGGGTACGGCCTGATGCCGACCTGGTTGGAGCTGGTGATCCGGATCGGCGGCGTGCTGGTCGCCTTCCTCACCCTGCCGTTGATCGTCGGCCAGGCCGAGCACAAGGTGATGGCGCACATGCAGGGCCGGCTCGGTCCGATGTACGCCGGTGGCTTCCACGGCTGGGCGCAGCTCGTCGCCGACGGGATCAAGTTCGTCCAGAAGGAGGACATCACCCCGCGGGAGGCGGACCGGGCGGTGTTCCGGCTGGCTCCGGTGGTGGCCCTGGTGCCCTACCTGCTGGTGCTGCTGGTGATCCCGCTCGGCCCGGACGACCTGGTCGGGCAACCGCTGGACATCGGCCTGTTCTTCGTCCTCGCGGTGGTCGGCGTCGGCGTGGTGGCGGTGCTGATGTCGGCCTGGGCCTCGGCCAACAAGTACAGCCTGCTCGGCGGTCTGCGCGGGGCGGCCCAGCTGCTCGGCTACGAGCTGCCGCTGGTGCTGGCCGCCGCCTCGGTGGCGATGGCGGCGGGGACGCTGAGCCTCGGCGGCATCGTCGAGGCGTGGGAGCCCTGGTGGCTGTTCTGGCAGGCGCCCGCGATGATCATCTTCTTCGTGGCCGGGCTGGCCGAGATCCGGCGGCCCCCGTTCGACATGCCGATCGCCGACTCCGAGCTGGTCTTCGGCTACCTGACCGAGTACACCGGGCTGCGGTTCGCGTTCTTCCTGCTCGCCGAGTACGTCGGCATCGTGGTGATCGCCGCGCTGACCACCGTGCTGTTCCTCGGCGGCTGGCAGGGCCCGTTCGCCGACGCCCAGCTCGGTTGGCTGTGGACCCTGTTGAAGGTCTTCGCCGTCTCGTTCGTGATCATCTGGCTCCGGGTGTCGCTCCCTCGGCTGCGGGAGGACCAGCTCCAACGCCTCTGTTGGCTGGTCCTGGTGCCGGCCGCACTGGCCCAGCTCGTCCTCACCACCGCCGTACGCCTCTCGCTGAACTGAGGCGGGGGTCCGCAGGGGCCTCGGGCACCTCCCGGGGCCCCTGCGGGACGCCTACGGGGCGGCGTAGAGCAGCCGGTTGGGGGAGCCGGTGCCCGGGTTGATCACCACGCCGGTGGTGGCGGCGGCGATCAACGCGCTCTTGGCCGTGGCGAGGGTGGCCGTCGGATTGGTCTGCCGGTAGCGGGCCAGCCAGCCGGTGACGTGCGGGGCGGCCATCGAGGTGCCGGACCAGCCGGAGGCGACGGCGGTGTTCGAGGCGATGCCGGCGGAGGTGATGTCCACCCCGGGGGCGAAGATGTCGACGCAGGTCCCGTAGCTGGAGAACGAGGCCCGGGTGTCGGTGACGTCGGTCGCCGCGACGGTGATCCCCCGGCTGGACCGGGGGCCGTTGGTGCAGGCGTCGGTGTTGAAGTTGTTGGCGATGAAGACCGGGTACACGCCGTGGTCGATCAGGTTCTCGACGGAGGCGTTCGCGGCGGTGCCGTAGCCCTGGAGGCTGAGGTTGGCCACCGAGACCGAGGCGTGGTTGACGGCAAGCCAGTCGACGCCCTCGATCAGGTCGGTGGTCCAGCCGGAGTTGTCGCACTGGAGGACCCGGACCGCCCGGATGGTGACCGACTTGGCGACGCCGTAGGTGGTCCCGCCGATGGTGCCGGCCACGTGCGTGCCGTGGCCGTGGCAGTCGTTGGTGCCGTTGCCGTCGCCGACCGCGTCGTAGACCCCGGCGGCCCGGGTGCCGAAGTCGACGTGGGTGGCCCGGATACCGGAGTCGATCACGTAGGCGGTCACCCCGGAGCCGGTCGAGGTGTAGCCGAAGCTGTTGTTCAGCGGCAGGTTGTGCTGGTCGATGCGGTCCAGCCCCCACGACGGCGGGTTGCTCTGCACGGACTGGATCGACACGCCCCCGGCCTGGACCGCCTTGTCGGCCCGGATCGACGCGGTGCCGGTCCGGGTCGTCGCGGTGCCGGTCCGGGTCGTCGCGGTGCCGGCCCTGCTCGGCGTGGTGCTGGTCAGCCCGCCGTGGATTCGGGTGTCCCGCTCCACGTACTGCACGGCCGGGTCGCTGCGGACGGCGGCGAGGGCGGCCGGGGGCAGCACGGCGGCGTACCCGTCGAGGACCTGGGTGTAGCGGTTCAGTACGGTGCCGCCGGCCCGCTCGGCGGCGGCGACCGACTGGGTGGTCCGGGCGGCGCGGGCGGTGCGGTCGGCGCTGGTCGGCTTGTCGGAGAGGACGACGATGTACCGGTCCGGCGCGGCCTCCGGGCCGCCGGCCAGCAGCGGCGCGGGCGCGGCCCGTCCCGGGCCGGGAGTGCCCGGGGCCGCAGCGGCGGGGTTTGCGGTGGCGGTGACGGCCACGCCGGCGAGGACACCGGCGAGTACGCCCAGACGTGCGGCTCTGCTACCCAGCTTGCGCAAGGCTCGTTCCTCCTCAAGAGGGGAAGTCCACGACAGTGGACGGTGCTGCCCGACGCCGACGGTCGTTCACAGCGGCGGACGCCCCCTAGTCGAACAGGTCATATTGACGACCTTGTTAACTCTTGAACGCCGAGCGTGAATGTGTGACAGCTCTCAGTGGTCGACGCGGGCGCTGTCGTAGTCGATGTACGGGATCGTGCAGATGTGCCGCGGGCGGGTCTACTCTGCGTTCGCTCGGGCCCTCGTGTGCGAGTTGGACCGCCTCGGCTGACTGACTGCGGGTGCTGGGGCGGTTTGCTGTTTGATGACCAGCCCCGCTGGTTGTACGAAGATCGAGCGGCGGGCGACGGCATCGCCTTTGGCGTTGAGCTGGTAGCCCTCCAGCCAGATCCACCCGTCGTAGGTGGGCCAGTCGAGCACGCGGATGACTCGGAACATGATCGGGTTGATGAACTGCACGCTGGCCGCTCGGGTCACGTGGAGCAGGTCACCGGATCGGGGCGTGTCTGGCGGGATCGGGCCGTGCGTGGTCATCGGCCCTCATTCGGCCAGTGTCCCCGGTTGATCGGCACCCGGTGCCGGGCACTGCATGGCAGTTCGCTGCCGCAGCGGCAGACGATCCGTTTCCGGTCGACTGACCACGCTGGTCGGTGCCTGCGTCGCAGCGTCAGCGCGACCGCAGTCAGGTACTCGTTGTAAGTGACGCGCCTGGGCATGTCGTGCTCCTTGGGGAGGGTCAATACCGTCTGGTCACTCTAAGTGCTGTATTGACGTAAGCACAACAGCGGGGCAGCATGAAATCACCTAGCGTGCGCCTGTGAGCAGTGAGAGCGGCTTCGATCCCGATGTCGCCACCTGGAAACAACTCGCGGATCGGCTGCGACGAGCCATTCGTTCAGGAGAGCTCGCCCCCGGTCAGCGAGTCCCGACCGAACTGAGCCTCACCCAGGAGTTCCAACTCAGCCGACTCACGGTCCGCCGCGCACTTCAACAGCTGCGGAGCGAGGGCTTGATCGTGGTCGTCCAGAGTCGCGGAACATTCGTCAGGGGAGAGCAGGAGCGCGCCGAGGTGACCCTGGGTAAGGGGGACCGGGTCCATTCGCGGATGCCCGATCCTGACGAACGGCGGAGGTACACCCTTCACGAAGGTGAGCCGGTCATCTTGGTGACCAGGGCGGACGGCAGGGTGGAGGGGTACGGCGCGCACCGCGTGACCATCGTGGGCAGCTGAACCGCGCCCCACCCGGGGTGTCCGGATGGGGCGCGGTGTGGACGTTCAGCCGACCGGGGTGTGCTCCGGCGGGACCTGCTCGCCCGGCAGCGGGGGCGGCGGGGGAGTGCCGTCGCCGAACGGCCGGCCGCCGAGCGCCTCCCGGCCGTGCGGGCTGAGCCAGTTGACCAGGTCCGGGCCGAGCGGCACCACCCCGGTCGGGTTGATGTCCCGGTGCACCTCGTAGTAGTGCCGCTTGATGTGGTCGAAGTCGATGGTGTCGCCGAACCCGGGGGTGGCGAACAGGTCCCGCGCGTACGCCCACAGCACCGGCATCTCGCTCAGCTTCTGCCGGTTGCACTTGAAGTGACCGTGGTAGACCGGGTCGAAGCGGACCAGCGTGGTGAACAGCCGCACGTCCGCCTCGGTGATGGTGTCGCCAACCAGGTAGCGCTGGTTGGCGAGCCGGTCGCTGAGCCAGTCCAGCCGGTCGAAGAGCCGGTGGTACGCCTTCTCGTACGCCTCCTGCGAGCCGGCGAACCCGCACCGGTAGACCCCGTTGTTGACGTCGGCGAACACCACCGCGTTCACCTCGTCGATCTCGGCGCGCAGCCGCTCCGGGTAGAGCTGCGGCGCGCCGTCGCGGTGGTACGCCGTCCACTCGGTGGACAGGTCCAGGGTCATCTGCGCGTAGTCGTTGGTCACCACCTGCCCGGTCGGCACGTCGACGATCGCCGGCACGGTGATCCCCCGCTCGTAACCGGGGTACCGGGCGAAGAACGCGTCGGCCAGCCGTTCGATGCCGAGCACCGGGTCACGCCCGCCCGGGTCGAGGTCGAAGGTCCAGCTCCGGGCGTCGTGGGTCGGCCCGGCCACCGCCATCGGCAGCGCGTCCTCCAGCCCGAGCAGCCGCCGTACGATGATCATGCGGTTGGCCCACGGGCAGGCCCGGCTGACCACGAGCCGGTACCGGCCGGGCTCGACCGGATAGCCGTCCCGCCCGTCGACGGTGATCCGGGTGGCGATGTAGCGCTGGTCCCGGGTGAACTCACCCCCGGGCTCGACGTACTTGCCGCCGGTCGTCGTGCCTGCCTCGTCGCCCACGTCGCCCCCTGAGTCTCCGTCACCGGTGTTCACTGCCCATCCTGCTTCTCTGCCCATCCTGGCTGATTCGGGCGTCGTCGGCCCACCGGGCGTCGGTCCCGCGCCCGCCGCGCCACCTCCGGTCCACCCCACGCGGTTAGGCTGCCCGGATGATCGATGTGGAGGCGGTGGCCCGACGGTTCGTCGCCGACGTCTGGAATGCCGGCCGCGAGGAGTCGGCGTACGAGCTGGTCGCCGACGAGTGCCCGGGGCTCGGCGGCGCCGGCCCGGCCGCGGTGCTGGCCTGGCACCGGGAGCGCCGGGCCGCCTTCCCCGACCTGCGCTACAAGCTGGTGGACGTGGTGGCCACCGGGGAGCGGGTGGCGTTGCGCTGGCGGGCCGCCGGCACCCAGGCGGGGCAGTTCGGCCCGGTGCCGCCCACCGGGCAGGTGGTCAGCTACTCGGGGGCGACGTTCCTGCGCTTCGACACCGCCGGGCGGATCGTCGACGTGTGGAGCGTCAACGAGCTGTTCCAGCTGCTCCAGCAGTTGGGTGTGGAGATGCTGCCGCCGCTCACCGGCGTCGGGGCGTGATCCGGGCGATCGACAGGTTCACCGGGAACGGCTCCCCGGTGTCCACGAACTTCGTCCACCGCCCGGTCTCCGCGTAGACCTCGTTCACCGCGTCGATCTTGTAGGTGTGGACGACCAGACCGTCGTCCTCCACCTCGATCCGCCAGTGAAACGGGATGCCGGCCTGCGCGTACAGGGCCGGCTTGAGCACCCGGTCGATGGAGCGGGTGCTGGGGGAGACGATCTCGACGGCCAGCACCACCTCGTGCGGCTGGTAGCGGGACGGCTCCCGGGCTGCGGCGGCGGACGTGGTCACCAGCACGTCGGGGATGAAGGAGCGGGTCCGGTTGATCCGTACCTCGACCCCCTGGGTGACGTCGTAGTCGTCGGGGCAGTCCTCTTCGAGCGCGACCATCAGGCGGCCGGCGATGGTCTGGTGGATGCGGGTGGGGAAGGGGGACACGATCAGCACTCCATCGAGAAGCTCGCGGCGGCGGCCGTCCTCGGGCAGCGCGTCCAGATCGTCGGTCGTCCAACCGCCCTCGGGCGGATGGTCGCTCTGCAACGCGGCGGTCATCGGTCGGTCCTTCCCGGTGCGTCGTTCTCCCCGCTCGTCAGGGTAGCGCCGGCAAACGCCGGGTGGTGGTCGCGCGCGCCGGGGCCACAGGGCAGGATGAGCCCATGAGCGAGCGCAGCGGGCGAATCAGCCAGCTCAGTGCGGTGGTGTCTCACGGTGCCGGTGAGCGCAGCGGGGCGACCCCGTGAGCGAACGCGGCGGCCTTCCCGGTGAGGGGCTGGTGAAGGGGCTGGCGGTCACGTTGAAGACGATGACCCGCCGGTCGACCACCCAGCAGTACCCGGACGTCGCCCCCGAGCTGCCGCCCCGCTCCCGGGGCGTGATCGCGCTGCTGACCGAGAACTGCACGGTCTGCATGCTCTGTGCCCGGGAGTGCCCGGACTGGTGCATCTACATCGACTCGCACAAGGAGGAGGTGGCGGTGGCCGGCGCGGCCCGCCCCCGCCAGCGCAACGTCCTCGACAAGTTCGACATCGACTTCTCGCTCTGCATGTACTGCGGCATCTGCATCGAGGTCTGCCCGTTCGACGCCCTCTACTGGTCGCCCGAGTTCGAGTACGCCGAGTACGACATCAAGGATCTGCTGCACGACAAGGACCACCTCGGCCAGTGGATGGCCACGGTGCCGCCGCCACCCGCGCACGACCCGCACGGCGAGCCGGCGAAGGAGGAGACCACCGCCGCGCGCAAGGCCGCCGCCCCGACCAGCTCCGCCGCCCGACCCACCGTGGTACGCCCCAAGCCCGGCCTTACCGCCCCCGAGCCCGCCCCCACCTCAGCCCCCGCCCCTACCTCCAAGCCCGCCCCCGCCCCCGTCTCCGAGCCCGCCCCTGAATCCGGTCGTACCTCCGAGTCCGGCCCCACCTCTGAATCCGGTCCCACCCCCGAGTCCGGTTCCACCGGCGACGGAGGTGCTCCCCGGTGACCGGTGCGGACGTGCTGCTGCTCGCCCTGGGCGCGGTGGCGGTCGGGACGGGTGTGCTGGTGGTCGCCACGAAGCACCTGGTCCGGGCCGGCCTCTACCTGGTGGTCTGCCTGGGCGCGTTGGCCGGTGACTACCTGGTGCTCACGGCCGAGCTGGTGGCCTGGGTGCAGGTGTTGATCTACGTGGGCGCGGTGGTGGTGCTGTTGCTGTTCGCGGTGATGCTGACCCGTGCCCCGATCGGCGCCTCCGCCGACCTGGACCGGCCCGGCTGGCCGGCGGCGCTGATCGGCGGCGGTGCCGGGCTGGGGCTGGCGGTGCTGCTGGTCGACGCGTTCCGCTGGTCGGCGGTGGAGCTGCCGGCGGCGGGCACCGCCGAGGGCATCGGCGAGCAGGTGTTCCGCTCCTGGGTGCTGCCGTTCGAGGTGCTCTCGGTGCTGCTGCTGGCCGCCCTGGTCGGCGCGATCATCCTGTCCCGCCCGGACCTCGGCCGCCGCCCCGACGCCGCCGCCGACCCGTCGGCCCGCCCCGTCGCGCCCGTCGCCCCACCGGTCCGTCCTGCCCCGTCGGCCCGCCCCGACCCGTCGGTCCGTCCTGCCCCGGCCGTCGACGACCGGTCCACCGTGGGGGACGGGGGTGGCGTCCGGTGAGGCCGGTCATCCCGTACGTCACCGCGGCGCTGCTGTTCGGCCTCGGCGTCTACGGCGTGCTGCGGCGGCGCAACGCGGTGCTGGTGCTGATGGCGGTGGAGTTGATGCTCAACGCGGTCAACCTGATCCTGGTCACCGCCGACACCACCGCGAAGGCCGTCCTGCCGCACTCCGGGCAGGTCTTCGCGCTCTTCGTGATCGTGCTGGCCGCCGCCGAGATCGGCGTCGGGCTGGCCATCGTGCTCCAGCTCTACCGGCTGCGGGCCAGCGTCACGGTGGACGACGTGCCGCTGACCGAGCCGACCGCCGACCGGCTGGGGGCAGGGCCAGCCGCCGACCGGGTGGGGGCCGGATCGGCCGTCGACGGGACGGAGGTCGACCGGTGACCGGACTGCTCGGGGCGGCGCTGCCGGTCGTACCACTGGTTGCCGGTTTGCTGGGGTTGTTGCTGCCGCCGTCGCCGAAGGGCGCGACCACCGGTGAGGACGCGGCCCGGCGGGCGGCGATCGGTCTCGGGGTGGCCGGCGCGGCCGGTGCGCTGCTGGTCGCGGTGGTGCTGCTGGTCCGGGTCGGCGACCCGGTGGAGACCGCCACCACCTGGATCGAGCTGGGCGGGCTACGGGTCACCCTCGGGGTCCGGCTGGACGGTGCCGCCGCGCTGGTCGCCGTGGCGGTGGCGGCGGTGGCCCTGGCCGTGCAGGTCTACTCGGTTGCCTACCTGCGGCGCGGCCCGCACGACGACGTCGAGGTGGACCACCGTTACCCGCCCTACGCCGCCCAGATCAGCCTCTTCACCGCCGCGATGCTGCTGGTGGTGGTCAGCGGGGACCTGATCCTGCTGCTGGTCGGCTGGGAGGTGATGGGCATCTGCTCGTACCTGCTGATCGCCCACGACCGTCGGCTGCCCGAGGCCCCGGCCGCCGCGATGAAGGCGTTCCTGGTCACCCGGGTGGGTGACGTCGGCTTCCTGCTCGGCATCGCGCTGCTCGGCGTGTCGGCGGGCAGCTTCCGGATCGCCGACGTGCTCGCCCACGACCACTCCACCGGCACGTTGACCGCCGCCTGCCTGCTGCTGCTCGCCGGGGTGGCCGGCAAGAGCGCCCAGTTCCCGCTGCACACCTGGCTGCCGGACGCGATGGCCGGTCCGACCCCGATCTCCGCGCTGATCCACGCCGCGACCATGGTGGCCGCCGGGGTGTACGCGGTGACCCGGCTCTACCCGCTGTTCGCGCAGGCCCCGGTGGCGCTGGCGGTACTCGGGGTGATGGCCTCGGTCACCCTGCTGCTCGGTGCGTTCGCGGCCACCGCCCAGGACGACCTGAAGCGGGTGCTCGCCTGGTCGACGGTCTCCCAGATCGGCTACATGACGGGTGCGCTCGCGGTCGGGGCCCCGGCCGCCGCGCTGTTCCACCTGCTCACCCACGCCGCGTTCAAGGCCCTGCTGTTCCTCGCCGCCGGTGCGGTGATCCACGCCGTCGGCACCACCCTGATGTCCCGGATGGGTGGGCTGCGCCGCAGCATGCCGGTCACCTTCTGGTGCACGCTGATCGGGCTGGGCGCGCTGGCCGGTGTGCCCCCGCTGTCCGGCTTCTGGAGCAAGGACGGGGTGCTCGCGGTCGCCGAGTCCGCCGCGCTCGACGGCACCGGTCCCGCGCCGGCCTGGGTCGGCTGGCTGGTGTGGCTGGCCGGGCTGCTCGGCGTGCTGCTGACCGCCGGGTACGCCACCCGGCTGCTGCTGCGCGCCTTCTTCGGCGAGCCCCGGCTGCCGCTGCTGCACCCGCACGACCCGCCGGCCCTGATGCGCTGGCCGGTGCTGCTGCTGGCGGTCCCGGCCGCGCTGCTCGGGCTGGCGGCGTTCTGGCCACCGTTCACCGCCCGGCTGGGGGGCACGGCGGTCGACGTCGAACTCGTCCACCTGGCCCCGGCGGTGCTGCTGCCGATCGTGCTGCTGCTGGCCGGCGCGGGGCTGGCCTGGGCCGGTTGGCGGCGCGACCCGGCCGCCGACCCGGCCCGCGCGCTGGGTCCGCTGCGGCCGGTCTTCGCCCGCGCGTTCCGGCTCGACGACGTCCAGCACGCCCTGGTGGTACGCCCCACGACGGCGCTCGCCCGGGTGGCGCGTACCGGGGACGAGGTCGGGGTGGACGGCCTGGTCGAGGGGATCGGCCGGGGGGCGTCCGCCCTCGGCGGTGGGCTGGCCGCGCTGCACCGGGGGGCGGTGCCCCGCGCGGCGGCGGCGGTGCTGGCCGGGGCGCTGCTGATCGGCCTGGCCGCCACCCTGATCGGAGGGTCCTGATGAGCGCGAGGAGTGCAGCGCAGCGGAGCCCCGCAGTCGCGAGTGAGAGGTCAGCCCGGTGAGCGCGGTGAGCCTGGGGCAGTTCCTGCTGGGCGCGGTGCTGGCGCTGCCGGCGGTGGGTGCGGCGCTGGTCGCCGTCGTCCCCGGGGAACGGGCGGCCCGGCTGCTGGGTACGGCGGTCGCCGCGCTGACCCTGGTCGGGGCGGCGCTGCTGGTGCTCGGCGACCACGGCTGGTTCGGCTACGGCCCGGCCCCCGCCGTGCAGCCCTGGCACCAGGTCGACCTGCCCTGGGTGCCCGGCCTCGACCTGCGCTTCCACCTCGGGGTGGACGGCATCTCCTGGCCGCTGGTGGTGCTCACCGCGCTGCTCACCCTGCTCTGCTGCGGCTACACCGTCCGCCGGGTGCCCGAGGGCGGGGGGAGCGGCCGGGCCCTGATCGCGCTGCTGCTGGTGGTCGAGGTGGGCATCCTCGGCACCTTCCTCGCCCTGGACCTGGTGCTCTTCTTCGCCTTCTTCGAGGTCGTCCTGCTGCCGATGTACGCGATCATCGCCGGCTGGGGCGGTGCCGGGGGCACGGCGGACGTGTCCTCCGGGTCGCCGGCCCGTGCGGCGGCCCGCAAGTTCGCCCTCTACACCCTCTTCGGCTCGGTGCTGCTGCTGGTCGGGGTCTACGTGGTGGTGGCCGCCGCCGGCACCGCCGACCTCGTCGCGCTGACCGGCGGGGCGGGGCTGTCCCGGGGTACCCAGTTGGCCGCGTTCACCCTGCTCGGGCTGGCGTTCGCGGTGAAGGCCCCGCTCTGGCCGCTGCACTCCTGGCTGCCCGACGCGCACACCCAGGCCCCCACCGTCGGCAGCGTCATCCTCGCCGGGGTGCTGCTCAAGATGGGCACGTACGGCCTGATCCGGGTGGCGGTCGGGGTGGCCCCGGAGGGCGCCCGCTGGGCCGCCCCGGTGCTCGGGGTGCTGGCCGTCGCGGCGATCCTGGTCGGTTCGCTGGTCTGCCTGGCCCAGGACGAGTTGAAGCGGTTGATCGCGTACTCCAGCGTCGGGCACATGGGGTTCGTGCTGCTCGGGGTGGCCACGCTGACCGCCACCGGCATCCAGGCGGCGCTGATCGGCAACGTGGCGCACGGGGTGATCACCGGGCTGCTGTTCTTCCTCGCCGGAGCGATCAAGGACCGTGCCCACACCGGGGCGCTCGCCGACCTGTCCGGGCTGCGGGAGACCGCGCCCCGGCTGGCCGGGCTGCTCGGCTTCGCCGCGGTGGCCTCGCTCGGCCTGCCCGGGTTGGCCGGCTTCTGGGGTGAGGCGTTCGCCGTGGTCGCCGCCGTCGAACGGGGTGGGCCGCTGTGGACCACCCTGGCGGTGCTGGCGGCGGTCGGTGGGGCGCTCACCGCCGCGTACTTCCTACGGCTGCTGCGCCGGGTGACCCACGGCCGCCCCAGCCCGGTGGTCGGCCGGTTCACCCCCGCCCTGGCCGGCGCGGAGCTGACCGCCTGGGTTCCGCTGGTCCTGCTCGCCCTCGCCGTGGGCCTGGTGCCGGCCCTGGTGCTCGGCTACACCACCGGCCCGGTGGACGCCCTGGTAAGGGTGGTCCGGTGAGCGCGAGGAGTGCAGCGCAGCGGAGCCCCGCAGTCGCGAACGGAGGGTTGGCTCGGTGAGCGCGAGGAGTGCAGCGCAGCGGAGCCCCGCAGTCGCGAACGGAGGTGGTGACCGGTGAGTCTGGTGCAGAGCGTCGACAATGTGGCGTTGCTGCCGGCGTACCTGGCGGCCGGCACCGCCGTACTCGTGCTGCTGGCGGATCTGCTGGTGGGCCGGGCCGGCGCGACGGTGGCCGTGGCGTGCGCGGGCGTCGTCGCCACCGGGGTCGGGGCGGTGGTGGTGGGGGCGGCCGGCACCCGGCGGACGTTCTGCGTCGGCACCGACTGCTCGTGGGTGTTCGACGGCCGGGCGGCCCTGGTCGCCGGCGTCTTCGCCCTGATCACCCTGGGGGTGCTCGGGCTCTCCGGTGCACTGCTGCGCAGCGGGCCGACACCGGTCGGTGAGTACTGCTTCCTGCTGGCCTGTTCGATGACCGGTGGCGTGGTGCTCGGCGCGGCCGGCGACCTGATCACCCTGATCGTCGCCCTGGAGACCCTGACCCTGCCGTTGTACGTGCTGGTCGGCCTGCGTCGGGGCAGCCCGGCCAGCGCCGAGGCGGCGGTCACCTTCTTCGTGGTGAGCGTGGTGGCGACGACGGTCACCCTGCTCGGCGCGGCCCTGCTGTACGCGGCGACCGGGGGTCTGCACCTGGACCGGCTCGGCGGGTTGCTGGCCGAGACGCCCGACCTGCCGCTGATCCCGGCGGCCGTCGCGTTGGTGGTGCTCGGGCTGGCCTTCAAGGTCGCCGCGGTGCCGTTCCACGCCTGGGCGCCGGCCACCTACGACGGTGCCCCTCTGCCCGTGGCGGCGTACCTGTCCACCGCGTCGAAGCTGGGCGGGGTGGTGGCCCTGCTGGCGGTGGTGCAGCGGGCGCTGCCGGCGGAGGTGACCGGCCCGGTGCTCGCCCTGCTCGCGGTGCTCACCATGACCGTGGGGAACCTGGTGGCGCTGCGTCAGCGGCGTACGGTCCGGTTGCTCGCCTGGTCGTCGGTGGCCCAGGCGGGTTACATCCTGGCCCCGCTGGGTGTGCTGGCGCTGACCGCCGGGCGGGCCGACGACGTCCGGGCCGGGGCGTACGCCGCCGCGGTGGCGTACGCGGTCTTCTTCGTGGTGTTGGAGCTTGCCGCGTTCGCGGCGCTGGTGGCGCTGCGCCCGGCCGGTGCGGACGGCGGCACGGTCGCGGAGCTGCGCGGGGCGGCCCGGCGGCGGCCGTGGATCGGGGCGGCGTTCGCGCTGGCCCTGGTCGGGCTGGCTGGCCTGCCGCCCGGGTTGGCGGGGCTGTTCGCCAAGGTGACCGTGGTCAGGGCGCTGCTGGACGGTGGGGCCGGCTGGCTGGCCCTGGTGGTGGCGCTGAACGCGGTGATCGGGTTGGCCTACTACCTGCGGATAGCCGCCACCCTCTACGCCGGCCCGGCCCCGGTGCCCGACGGTGAGTCGACGGGACCGGTGCCCGACGGGGAGTCGACCGGGCCGGCCCTCGGTGTGCTGCCCGGCCGGACGGCCTGGCCCGTCACCGTGGCCCTGGCCGGGGCGACCGTGCTGGCCGTGGTGATCGGCTTCGCCCCGCAACTGGTGCTGGACCTCGCCGCCTCCTGAGCAAGCCTCCTGAACAGCCCCTACGTCGGTCTCCTGAGCGAGCCTCCGGGGCCGTCTCCTGCCGGCCTGCGAGGGAAGGTGCGGCGTATGCCGCGTTGGTTGCTGTCGTCCCCGGTGTCCGGCCGGTACAGCGGGTTCACAGGTTTCTTCAGTCAAACTGCCAGTCATGAGCAGGATGGTTGACGGGTACCGGTGACGTTGTACCGGTCAGCGGGTCCCGCGAGACCCGCGCACCGAAGGAGCGATCGTGCATCACAACCGTCTGAAGACCGCAGCGCTGCTGGGCCTGCTGACCTCGCTGATCCTCGCGGTCGGCTACTGGTTCGGTGGGAGCGGCGGCCTCGTCATCGCCGTCGTCGTCTCGTTGCTGATGAACGGTGTGACCTACTTCTGGTCCGACAAGCTGGCGTTGCGCTCGATGAAGGCGCAACCGGTCAGCGAGGCCCAGTTCCCCGAGCTGTACCGGATGGTCCGGGAGTTGGCCACCGAGGCCGGGCAGCCGATGCCCCGGCTGTACGTCAGCCCCACCTCGCAGCCCAACGCGTTCGCGACCGGTCGTAACCCGGCCAACGCGGCGGTCTGCGTCACCCACGGGATCACCGAGATCCTGGACTACCGCGAGCTGCGTGGGGTGATCGGCCACGAGCTGTCCCACGTCTACAACCGGGACATCCTGATCTCCAGCGTGGCGGCCGGCCTGGCCGGCATCATCACCATGCTGGCGAACCTGGCGTTCTTCATCCCGCTGGGCGGTGGCGACGACGAGGACGGCCCGAACCCGGCGGTGCTGCTGCTCACCGTGATCCTGGGCCCGATCGCGGCCACCGTGATCCAGCTGGCGATCAGCCGGAGCCGGGAGTTCCAGGCGGACGCCTCGGGCGCCCAGCTCACCCGGGATCCGTTGGCCCTGGCCAGTGCCCTCCGCAAGATCCACCTGGGCACCCAGGCCCGGCCGCTGCCGGCGCAGGGGCAGCTCACCAGCACCGCCCACCTGATGATCGACAACCCGTTCAAGCGGGGTGGCGGCATCGCCGCGCTCTTCTCCACCCACCCCCGGATGGAGGAGCGGGTGGCCCGCCTGGAGCAGATGGCCCGCAGCGCCGGCCCGGTGCAGTTCCAGCGCTGACCCCGAACGACACCGCTGCGCCCGCGTCCGAACCGGACGCGGGCGCAGCGGTGTCGTTCGGTGGCCGGCGGGTCGGTCCGTGGTCAGCCGGCGGAACCGGTCGGCTGCGGGTCGGCGTCGACCGGCAGCCGGTCGGGGCGGGCCAGCAGCACCACGACCAGCAGCACCACCCCGGCCAGCAGGTAGGCCACGGCGGGGCCGAACAGGGCGGCGGCCGACCCGAGCAGGAAGATCCCGCAGCCGGCGACGACGATGTTGGCGGCCACGATGGTCGCCTCCACCTGCCCCATCCGTTCCACCGGTGCCAACCGGGCGAAGGTGGCCTGCGCGCCGATCAGCCAACCACCCCCCGCGCCGACCAGCGCGTTGGCGCAGGCCAGCGACCAGACCGGGGCGCGGACGGCGACCAGGAGGGCGGCCAGCAGCAGCGCCCCGCCCAGGGCGGCGGCCACGGCGACCTGCCCGACCAACCGGCCCAGCCAGCCCCGCCGCCCCACCACCAGGACGAAGAGCGCGCCGCCCAGCGCCGACGACGCGAGCACCACGGGTCGCCAGGCTCCGCTGGCGAGGTCCGGGGCGAGGGTCTCGGGCAGCGCACCGGAGAGCACCGTGGCGAGGGTGAGCAGGGCGACACCGCGCAGCACCGGGTGCCCGGCGATGGTCCGGAGGCCGGCGGTGGCCGGCGGGCGCGTTCCGCGTCGCCGCTGCTGCCCGGTCGGCAGCCCGGCCAGCACCACGGCTGCGACCAGGAACGAGACCAGGTCGATCAGGAGCGCCACCCGGGGGCCGAGCGCCACGGTGATGCTGGCCCCGGCGAGCAGGCCGATCACCTGGCCGACCTGGTTGGCGAAGGCCGACAGGCCGAACAACGGCAGTCGCAGCGGGGCGTCCACCGCCTCGGCGGCGACCGCCACGTTGACGCTGGAGTAGGCGGCCCGGACCGCGCCGAGCAGGCCGGCCGCGACGATCGCCGGCACCGGTCGGGGTGCCGCGAGGGGGACCGCGATCAGCACCGCGCCGGCCACCGAGAGCCAGACCAGCAGGGTACGGCGGGCCGGCACGTCCAACCAGCCGCTGAAGACCGTGGCGACCAGCAGCGCCGGCAGGGCGCGGGCGGCGTACACGGCGGCCGGGCCGAGGACCGACTGCGTCTGGTCGTACGCGAGCAGCAGCAGCGCGGCCAGCCCCACGAAGTCGCCCAGTTCGGAGATTCCTCGGGCGGTGACCAGCCGGGAGGCCACCGGGTGGCGGAACAGGGCCCGGTAACCGGGGGTCGGCGAGAGCCGTTCGTCGGCGTCGGTCATCACATCAGTCGGTTCGCTTCCTCGACCCCGTCCTGCTGCTGGTGGGTGTTCTCCCGGCGCTGGCTGTCACGGATCGCCGGGCCGGGCCGGTGGCGCTCGGTCGTGGTGCCGACCATCGGACCTCCTACGGCGTCGGGGGCCTTCCAGCGGTGTATGTATCTGGCTCGATCAGCAAGTTACCCTCTCGCCGCCACCGGGTCAGCCCCCGGCCCGGCCCCCGAATGTGAGTGAATCGACCATTCCCGGAGCGGCCTGTGGCGTTAGGGTCGACAGGGTTCTGACTCGTTACCTGATCGTCTCCCTGGAGGTGCACCGTGGCCGCACTGCGCCAGTACCTGGGCGTCTGGCGGATTCCCGGCGCACCGCTGCTGCTGCTCCTCGGCGTCGTCGGTCGACTCGGCATCGGGATGACCCCGCTGGCCCTGCTGCTGGTCGTGGAGCAGGTGACCGGCCGGTACTCCCTCGCCGCCGTGGCCGGCGGCATCTACGCCCTGTCCGGTGCCGCGCTCAGCCCGGTCGCCGGTCGGATCGCCGACCGGGTCGGCCCTACCCCGGTGCT
The DNA here is from genome assembly GCF_044548625.1 of Micromonospora sp. NPDC051925. Lineage (NCBI taxonomy): Bacteria > Bacillati > Actinomycetota > Actinomycetes > Micromonosporales > Micromonosporaceae > Micromonospora > Micromonospora sp. NPDC051925. The sequence continues at coordinate 258,408 of NZ_JBIUCH010000011.1, forward strand.
GCTGGTCACCGCTGTGGCCCATCCCCTGGCCCTGTTCGGGCTGCTCTGGGCGAGCCGCGCCGAGGGCACCGACCTGCGACTGATCTACCTGGCCGCCGGGATGGCCGGGGCCACCTACCCGCCGCTGACCGCGGCGATCCGGGGCGCCTGGAACGACCTGACCGGCCCGACGACCGGCCGCTTCCCGTTGCGCAACACCGCACTGGCCGCCGAGACGTCGCTCTTCGAGGTCGTCTTCGTGCTCGGCCCGCTGCTGGTGGCCGCCTTCGTGCTGCTCGCCGACGCCGCCGCCGCGCTGGTCGGTGCGGCGGTGGTGACCCTGGTCGGCACCGCCGGGGTGGCGCTGGGCCGGGTGATGCGCGGCTGGCGGCCCCACGCACGGGAACACCACGCCCGTGGCCTCGGGCCGCTGCGGGTGGGTGGCTTCCCGGCACTGCTGGTCTGCGTGGCGAGTCTCGGCGGCGCGTTCGGCGCGGCCGGGGTGATCGTGCCGGCGTTCGCCGGCAACCAGCCCACCGGAGACCCGGAGAGCCTGGCCGGCCTGCTGCTCGCCGTCTGGGGGGTGGGCAGCGCCATCGGTGGATTCTGGTTCGGGGTACGCCGCCCGGCGGCGAACATGACCCGCCAGTTCGCCTGGCTGCTCGCCGCGGTGGCGGGCACCCTGGCGATCTTCGCGGTGATGCCCGGCCCGGTGTCGCTCGGCATCGCACTGGTGATCGGCGGTGCCACCATCGCCCCCGCGCTGACCCTGGAGAACAACCTGGTCGGGCGGATCACCCCGACCGGCATGCTGAACGAGGCGTACACCTGGGTGGTGACCATGTCGGTGGCGGCGAGCGCGGCCGGCGGCGCGGTCGCCGGCCTGATCGTCGACCATGCCGGCGGGGTGCCCTGGGCGTTCCTCTTCGCCGCCGCAGCGGTAGGCGTCGGGGCCGGCGTCGCGGCCCTGCCCAACGGCCCGATCGCCCGTGCAGAGGCCACCGCCGTCCGCGCCGAGCAGCCGATCACCGTCTGACCCGGCCGCCCGCACGTCGCCTTTGCCGTGGGTACGCGCAGGTCACCGCCTGATCCGGCACGCGCACGTCACCCTCTCCGGGTACGCGCACGTCAACCCAGATGGTGTACGCACGCCGAGCGGTCGTCCCGTTCGGGGGCGACCGCTCGGCGCGTGGAACCCGGCTACCGGGGTAACCGGTGACGCATGTTCCTCTTCTTCTCGAACCGGATGGGCTGCCTCGGCTCGATCCTGGTCAGCGCGCTGCTGACCGCGATCCTGTTGTTGATCTTTTCGCGCTGACCGTGCCGGCCGACCCGCTCCTCCCGAGGGAACTCGGCGGCCAGGACGTCACCGAGCCCACGTTCCTCGGCTTCCAGCCACGCGCAGGAGTGATGAGCCACCAGGGCGGCGATCCGCTCGTTGAACCGCTCACGGCGCAACCAGCGCGCACCGTCGAGGGAGTGAAAGCCGGTGTCGACCAGGTCGGGGCTGTAGCCCACGTCATGCAGCCACGCCGACGCTACGAGCACCGCACGATCTTCGATCGGAACCGCCGCGCTGATCCGGTCCGCTTTGGCGGCGATCGCCTGGACGTGACTCCATCGACGAGGCAACGGCGTCTCCAACAGATGTCGCGCAACTTCCCGAGCGGTATCGACGAGGTCGGCCATCCCGCCAGAGCACGGAGCGACCCGGTCCGCGCACCATCCCGTGTCCAGTCGCCGACCGGGCGCGGCCGGCTGCCGGCGATGTGGTTCAAAGTTCCTGTACGTCTTCAAGACGGCCCTTGACGGGCCACACGCGCCGCCGCCAGGGCACGCGTTCGACGCCCCGCTGTCGCTCCACGCCGGCTACGCAACAGGCCCGTCAGCTGGCGCGGACAGCGGAAGCCCGGTGGGCCGTCGAGGACGACAGGGGTTCGACTGGTGGAGGGGTTGGGCCGGCGGCCGGCCGGGCCGCGTGGCCACGAGCCCGCGCGGCGTAGGGCAGGGCAGGCCGGCCGCGTCGGCGAGCTGGCGGCGGTCGCGGGGTCGCGGCTACTGCGCCTCCGGCGGGGGCGCTCCGGCTCCAGGATGGCCGGGGCTTCGTCGGCGGGTCACGGTCCGTGGGTGGTTGCGGTAGGCCATCCGCCTGTCATCGACCCGGGCAAGCCGAGCAGACCACGCCCGACCCGCCAGTGCGCTCGTACGAGCCGTCAAGTTCCGATTGACGTGTCGCGCCGGGCGGCGGCCCGCTCCCCGGAGGGCGCGTCGACGGCAGACAGTGAAGATGGTCGCCGTGGTGAAGGCGTATGGGGGCGTCAACGAGTCTGCCAAGATGCCCATCGTGAGCCAACTCCCCGAGGACGTGCGGTCGGCCTGTCGGTACTTCGCGTTCTACATCGCAAACGGCACCCTTGATGTCGAGCTTCTCGACGGTATCGACTACAGGTCAGCCCTCGTGCAGTTCGGGTCGCCACTCGAACAAGCCTTCGCGATTTTTACAAACGTGCTCGACGTGCAGCCTGACGGCAGCGTTACCAACGCAGGAGAAGCCATGTACCGGGCAGCTCAATATGTGCGCCGATACTGCGACCCGAGTTACATCATCGATCCGCCATTCGAAGATTGGGAAACCGAACTGGTGTAGAAGGAACGCAAGTATGAGGGTGTCTAACTGGGTGACTACCGGGGTGAACGCTGAGGGACAACCACGGACGGTCAGGGGCCGTTCGTGCAGCTCGTAGGCTCATCAACACCAGGTCAGGCGACCGTGATCGTTCCTTCACACCGAAGGCGTCGACTGGCTTGCCCCGGAGTGATGGCGAGTATCAGAGGGGTCACTCCAAGCCGGCCCCGAAGGGCAATGGATGCAGTCATCGAGGCGGCCTACGTCGATCAGGCCACGGTGGCGCAGCCCGGTCCCGGGACAATCCGGCTCCTCGCACGTGCCCGTATCGTCCTCATGTAGCAGCACGATCCCCTCGCCCCGCACGGGGATCGGGGTTCCATCGGCCATGCGGCCCATTCAAGGCTCCTTCCCGCGGAGGGGACATGCACAGTGAGCCTTTCCGCGTAACGGCGTGAGTGCGGTGGGTGGTCGCCGTGGTGGTCGGTGCGGACACGCCCGAACCCGTTGCGGTGCAAGGAAAAG
>NZ_JBIUCH010000012.1:0-16120 GCF_044548625.1 Micromonospora sp. NPDC051925
CACCGTCCTCCGCGAGCTGCAATACCACCTCGCGACGTGGCTCGGATTCTGCCCACTCTGCCACCAACTGGTACCAACCTAACAAAGCACTACTAGTACTCCAGCCGCATCTGGTGAAGTCGGCGTCTTCGCTGGTAGTGGGCTGTTCTGGCGCGGTATTGGTGCCGGCAGGCCGGCGGTGGCGGCGCGTTCGAGCATCCGCAGTCCCAGCGCAGGTTTCGTGGCGAACCCGATGCTGACGGCGATGCCGGCTTCGGTGCGGCGGGCGGGGTCGTCGCACCAGCCGCGGGGCGGATGCCGTACAGCGGCAGCGCGGCGGGATCGTGGTGGCGGGTCAGTTCCTCGGCGCGGGCCCGCAGCTCGGCGGCCGGGACGGTGCTGATCCAGACCGGTCCCCCGTCCCGCCCGGCGAGCCCGGCCAGGACGCGTTCGACCCGGTCGACGGGGGTTGTCGCACCGTTGCGGTAGGACGACCGTAGTTCCGGAACGGTGCCGATGCGCTCAGACATAGAGTCGACTGTCTCGTTACGAGCAACGGTCCACGTCGTCACGACGCCATGACGGCCCGCAGGCCGGGCCGGCGACCGGTGGCCAGCCCGCCGACTTCTCCCCGTAGCCGTCCACATCGTGATGCCCACGGTGCGCTCGACCCATCGAGATTAGGAACGATTGTTCTTGACTGGTCGTTCCTAAATCGTTAGTGTTCTCGGCATGGGTCGCCCGAGGGGTTTCGACGAGGAAGTCGTGACGGCCGCGGCGGCGGAGTTGTTCGCTGGCCGGGCCTACGACGGGGTGTCCGTCGACGACCTCGTCCAGCAGTTGGGAGTGCACCGCAACAGTTTGTACAAGACCTTCGGCAGCAAGCGGGGGCTGTATCTCGCCGCTCTGCGGTGGCACCTCGATCACCGGCTACCGCCACTGACCGAACAGCTCGCCGCCGGCGCAGAAGTCGCCGACGACCCCGCACTCGATCTGCTGTTGTTGGCGGCGGTTGAGCGCGCTCCCCGCGACGTCGAGGTAGCTGCCCTCGTGACCAAGGCGTGGCAGGCGCTGGATCAGGCCCTGCAGCGGGCGCCGGCGAACTACACCGACGGCTCTCCCTCGACTGCGTTGAACGCCCTGCTGGGCGAGCGGCTGCGGGCTCGTGCCGCTGCGGCAACGGCCGGCCCTTCATAGCCCCACCCTCCCCCGCCCGGCGCTGCTCACGCCGGTGCCCCACCATGCCCTGCGGCCAGTGCTGCCGGGCTTACGAAAGGACCGTTGACATGGCCAGTGTCCGCATCGACGGCGACGATCTCGTCGTGGAGATGGAAGGTATGGACAGGTTGTGGTCGCTCAAGAGCCGTTTGGTGATCCCGTTGGCCAATGTCCGCGGCGCCACCGCCGACCCGGGTATCGCCGCCGAACCCAAGGGCCTTCGGGCACCGGGAACGAGTCTGCCCGGGGTGATCACGGCCGGCACCTTCCATCAGGACGGTGAGCGCGTCTTCTGGAACATCCGTGACGGTGCCCGCGCCGTCGTCATCGAACTCGCCGACGAGCACTATGCCCGCCTGGTGGTGGAGGTCGTCGACCCGGCCGCCACGGTCGCCCTGATCGAGCAGGCGGTCCTGCGATGATCTCGCTCGGCCGGATGCCGCATACCGCCCGCCGGATCGCATGGAGAGCCGCGATCGGCGCCGTCACGCTCGGGAGCATCGCCGCGGGGGCCCTTCCCGCCGGTGCCGTGCAGGCCATGCCGGCCACGCCCGCCATGGACCGCGAGATCACCTTCACTGTGGACGGAACCATCACGTACGGCACCCTGCACATCCCCGCCCACCGCCGGGGGCAGCAGATGCCGGCCGTGTTGTTGCTGCCCGGCAGCGGCCCCACCGACCGCAACGGCGACCAGCCGCCCGCGCTCACCCCGCACACCCTGGCCAAACTCGCCGATGCGCTGGCGCGCGACGGAGCCGTCAGCCTGCGCTTCGACAAGTACGGCACGGGCCGGACCGGGCTGGGCGCCTACTCCGAACATCCCGAGACGATCGACTATCCCGCCTTCGTCCGCCAAGCCGATGCCGCGTACCGGCTACTCGCCAGCCAGCCCGAGGTCAACCGGCGAGCGGTACGGCTGATCGGGCACAGCGAAGGTGCACTGACGGCCCTGCAGGTCGCGGTCGCCGCCGAACCTCGGACAGCCGGAGTCGGGCTGTTGCAACCCCTGGCACAACGATTCCTCGACGTGCTCGCCCGGCAACTGCACGACCAACTCGCCGCCGCCGTCGCCGCAGGTCAGATGAGCCGGCAAGAGCAACGCACCATCGGACGCGCTGTCGACCGGGCCGTCGCCGACCTCAGGGCGCACCGCCCGCCCGACACCACCGGCATGCCGCCCGCCCTCGCCGCACTCTTCCAAGCCCTCGGCGGCCCCAACCGGCGCTACGTGGAGACCATCGACGCCATCGACCCCGCCTCGGTCGCACTCCAGCTACCGCCCCGGACCCCTGCCCTGCTCACCTGCGGAACCATCGACCAGCAGGTCCCGTGCCACACGACCACGCGGCTGGCAACGGCGCTGGAGCGGGCACACACCAGCGGGCCCGGCCGAATCGTGCTGTCCGACGTGACTCACGATCTGACCGACCCCGCGAATCCGGACGTGCTCGCCCCGGCGACACTCGACGCACTGCGCCAGTTCATGAGGCACGGCGCCCGATAGGCGAGGCCCATGCTCACGATGCCCGGTGGGAGGTGCATGCTGGTGAGGTCGCTGCCACCCTCGACCGGCTACGCGCCGTCCCCGACCATCAAGATCCGCAAGACAGAACCTAGTCGTCCACCGCCACGTGGTGGGGCATGGGCTTGCGCCTCGTTGATCCAGTAGGACCAGTCCGGGTCACCATGCTCCGCCGGGCTGTCGGTGAACCTGTCGAACGCCTTGTCGAGCGCGCGCCGGGTATCGGTCACCGACCGGTTGTTCGCGTACGCCTCGGCAGCTCGCAGGTCGAGGATCGCCCCGACCTTGGGGCTGGTGGCCGGCTAGCTGGCACGCGCAGTCTCCGCGAGGGTCACCGCTTGGCGGAGTTGCCCGAGATCCTTGGCCTGGCGGGACATGAAGCCGAGGATGTTCGCGCCGAGCCCGCGATCGCCGGCCGCGTTGGCCTGGTAGAGGCCGGCGATGAAGAACCGTTGCGCCCACGTCAGGGGCGTCTCAGCTCAGTCGGGTGGCGACCAGGGGTCGACGGGCAACTCGTAGACGAGCCGGTAGCGGTCACCAGGGAACACGATGTCGGCGGTCTCCACTGCGGTCTGCCCGGCGAAGTAGGTGCGCTCAACCTCGATCACCCACATGCCGCCGCGCCGGTCGAGTTCGAGGGCGTCAGCCTCTTCGGGCATCGCCGGCCGGGTGGTGATCTCTTCCACGAACCGGTCGATGACCACGCCGATGAAGTCCATTCGGGCGACCACGCCGATGACCGGCCCCTGCTCGGGGTACTCGACCTGCGTGCCGCCGGTGACGGCCAGCGGCTCGTACGAGTGGGCAAGCTGTATCGGGGCTCCGTCGGCCAGGTAGCGGTACCTGGTGTGCATGACGACGTCGCCGGGCCGGATGCCGAGCCGTTCGGCGATGCGGGGCGTTGCGGAGATCTTCTCGCTGTCAGACTCCCAGCTCGGTTGCTTACCGGCGGCTTCGCTGTCCCGGGCGAACGGTGACGTGCTACCGATGCGCTTACGCATGTCCCGAGAGTGGGCGCGGCGCACGAGCGGCGTCCGGTTGCCGACGTGGTTGCCGGCTCCAGGTCGCCCCCTCGAAAGTCAGTGCGACGCCTTGACGCCGCTGATGAACGCATCCCAGGCGATAGGCCCGAAACGCAACGTGCCGGCGTCGGGGGCCTTGGAGTCGCGGACGTCTACCTGAGCGCCCCGATCCCGCACCTCGACGCACTGGCCGTTGCTCCCGGACCGGCTCGACGTGCGCCAGGCGTTACGCTCCATGCTCGCTCAACTCCCTGATGAACTTGATCGACTCGGCGGGCAACATAGCCAGTGTCTTCAGATTGTCGTACGCCGCCGACAGCCGCGCCAGGTCGCGGCATCGAGTCTGCGAGACGCCGCCCTGGTCAGGAGGCGACGAGGTGGCGGGCGTCCTGGCAGAACTGTCGGACGGCAGGAGTACGTCGGTACGGGGTCAACGCGCCGACCAGGTTGCGGACGTGCTTGATGCACCGGGCGGAGGTGACCTTCCCGGTCAGGGTCTGCACGGCCTGGTCCCCGAGGGCCAGCGCCTTGTCCAGCTCGGGCTGTGCCTGCTGTACGTAGGTGGTCGCGAGCAGCGCATGACGAAGTGCGCCCTCCCGGGTGTAGTCGTTGTTCTGCAACCGCAGCGCCGCCCGCAGATGATCGCGGGCGCGTGGCCAGTCTTCGAGCTTGACGAAGCAGTAACCGGCCTGAGCATGGGCCTGCGCCTCGTTGATCCAGTAGGACCAGTCCGGGTCGCCGTGCTCCGCCGGGCTGTCGGTGAACCTGTCGAACGCCTTGTCGAGCGCGCGCCGGGTATCGGCCACCGACCGGTTGTTCGCGTACGCCTCGGCAGCTCGCAGATCGAGGATCGCCCCGACCTTGGGACTGGTGGCCGGATAGCTGGCACGCGCAGTCTCCGCGAGAGTCACTGCCTGGCGGAGTTGGCCGAGATCCTTGGCCTGGCAGGACATGAAGCCGAGGATGTTCGCGCCGAGCCCACGATCGCCGGCCGCGTTGGCCTGGTAGAGGCCGGCGATGAAGAATCGTTGCGCATGCGTGTGGTGGCCGTCGTCGAAGGAGAGCCAGCCAGCGAGGCGCAGAAGCTCACCGGCCGTGCCGTGGAGGCGTCGCCCGACCGTGTCGGTGTAGCTGCGTTCCCGTAGCACCCCCACCACGGTTCTCAGGTGTTGGCGGACGAGCCCGAGGGTTTGGCCGCTGCCGAGATGGTCGTCCATCCGGCGCAGACTGGCTGTCACCGCGTCCAGGTGGTCCACGACGTCGCCGGACAGGGGACGGCCTGCGGTTGATGCGATGTCCTGTGGCGGTTGAGCGATCATCCACTCGTGCGCCGGTGATGTCAGGGCGGAACCGAGCAGAGTGAGGAACATCCGTCGGTGCATCATCCCTTCAGGGTCGTTCACCACCTCGGCCGCCCGCAAGGCCCCGCTTGAGGACCAGGGCAGGTCAAGGCCGGCAGAGGCCGGAGCAGCCTCGAACCCGTCCTCCGGCCAACCCAGTTCATCGAGACCGATCGTCCGCTGCAACTGCTCGGACAGCAGCGCCGTGGTCAGCGACGGCCACGGGTGGCGGGGAACCTCGCCCTTCTTCCACTTGTAAGGCGTCTTGAGGTGCAGCCGTTCTGTGCGCCCGTGCCGCTCGGCGCACTCGTTGAGGCGTCGGGCGAGCTGCTCCGGCTGCCAGCCCACCTCGACCAACAACCGGCTCAATGCCGCTCCGCTGGATGCCACCCGCCAACCCCTCCCCGCCTGTAGTGACAGCTACACGCACCGTAGCGAACACGTCGGACAACGAGTGGCCCCGGCACCCGCCCGCACCGATACGCACCGAGCGCACCGGCTCTCCCAGCGGCGCAGACGGAGTCCACTGAACACACCGACACAGGCATATCCGGCGGGTTCAGGCCGGGGCGGCAAGCGGCCTTCGTGTCTCATCTGAAGGTGGGGTTCTCGTGGTTTCCGGAGTGGTGATGTTGGTGTTCGGGGGCCTGGTGCCGGGCTTTCTGGTGGGGCTGCTGGCGTTCCGGGTCAAGTCGAGGTGGTGTCCGCGCTGTGGGGAGTCCACCACCGTGGCCGTCCACCAGCCGGTGGAGCGGGACCGGTGACCCGCCCGGTCCGGCCCGACGCCGACGAGTTGCCGATCGGCCGGCGGGTGGCCCGGTGGCGGGTGCGCCGCCGGATGACCCAGCAGATGCTGGCCGACCGGCTCGGCAAGTCGAAGAGCTGGGTCGACAAGGTCGAACGCGGCGTACGCAGCCTGGACCGCTACTCGACCGTCCAGGAGATCGCCGAGGTGCTGCGCCTCGACCCGGCCGTCCTGCTCGACCCCCGCAAGCCGCTACCGACGGCGACCGCCGGCCTCGACGGCGTCGACGCGGTCCGCGCCGCCCTGGCCCGCTACCACCGACGCCCCGCCCGCACCGTGCCGCCCGACGAGGTGCAACGGCACGTCGCGCACGCCTGGCTCACCTACGAGCACGCCCACTACACGCAGCTTCTCCGGGCCCTGCCCGCCCTGCTGGATGCCGCCCACGCCACGCCGGGGCTGCTGGTGTCCGCGTACCGGATCACCGCCTCGGTGCTCGTCAAGCTCGGCGAGGCCGATCTCGGCTGGCTCGCCGCCGACCGGGCCGTCGCCGCGGCGGCGGGCGACCCCGTCCGCGCCGGCACGGCCACCATCGCCGTCGCCCAGGCGCTGCGCGCCCTCGGCCGCGACCGGCTCGCCCTCACCGCCGCCGTCGCCGCCACCGGCACCGCCGCCGACGACGCGGTACGGGGCACGCTGCTCATCCAGGCCGCACTGGCCGCTGCCGGCTGCGGCGACGGCCGCCGCGCCGATGATCTGATCGACCATGCCGCCGTCCTGGCCGATCGGCGTACGGGCGACGACGACCCTCAGCACACCGCGTTCGGCCCTGCCGCCGTGCTGCTGGCCCGATCTCTGACCGCCCTACGCCTCGGCGACACCCATCAGGCCGTCCACCACCACGAGAAGGCCATCCGTCGGGACGACTGGCGGCGGCTGCCCGTCGAGCACCGGGCCGCCCACCTCGTCGACGCCGCCCACGCCTACCTCGACGCCGGCGACCTCACCGCCGCCGGGCTCACGCTTGTCGACGCCGACACCATCGCACCCGCCGAGGTCCGCTACCGCCCTGCCGCGCGTACCCTCGTCGCCGAGATCGCCCGCAGCGGCCCGCCGGCCGCCGGCGTGGCCCGCCTCGCCACCCTCGTCGGCCTCACCCGCTGACCCGCCAGCAGCCACCTACCGCCGAGGTAGACGACCGACACAGACCGAACTCCGGTTGTACAATTTGTTGTACGCCATGCTCGGGAGGCCTGATGCGCACCGTTCCTTACTCAGAAGTCCGGCAGAACCTGGCCAAGATGCTCGACCACGTTGTGGACGACGCAGAGGAAGTGGTGGTCACCCGCTCCGGACGTGAGGCCGCCGTCATCATCTCGCTGCGTGAGTACGAGTCACTGAAGGAGACTGCGTACCTGATGGCCAGCCCCGCCAATGCGCGCCGCCTGAACGAAGCCGTCGAAGAGCTACGCAACGGGGGCGGGGAGATGCACGACCTGATCGACCCCGACGCCGGTCCAGGCGAGGCGTCGGCAGCGTGAAGGTCCAGTTCGCCAGCCGAGGGTGGGAGGACTACCTGGCCTGGCAGCGGGACCGCTCCATGCTCAAGCGAGTGAACACCCTGATCGAGGACATTCGACGCAACGGCCACCAGGGAATCGGCAAGCCGGAGCAACTCCGGGGCAACTGGTCGGGATTCTGGTCGAGGCGCATCGATCAGGAACACCGCTTGGTGTATCGGATCGTGGAAGACACAGTGCAGATAGCGCAGTGCCGCTACCACTACGAGTGATCAGCCGTTCCCCAACAGGCTGTCAACTCCAGGCACCCGGCTGCGGGCAGGTCCTGCAGGCCGAACCATTTCTCCGCCGCAGGCACGTCCTGAGTACGTACTCAGGACGTGCCGCACAGCGCCGTGATCGCCGCACACCTACTTCACACATTTCTGGTCACGCGCGAGGTTCCGCTGCTGTCCCGGTGGCCGTCACAGGGAAATGCGAAAAAGGCGGTCAGTCCTTGAGGAGTTGGCGGGCCATGACGATGCGCTGGACCTGGTTGGTGCCCTCGTAGATCTGGGTGATCTTGGCGTCCCGCATCATCCGCTCGACCGGGTAGTCCCGGGTGTAGCCGTAGCCGCCGAGCAGCTGCACCGCGTCGGTGGTGATCTCCATCGCCGCGTCGGAGGCGAAGCACTTGGCCGCCGCGCCGAAGTAGGTCAGGTCGGCGTCGCCGCGCTCGGACTTCCCGGCCGCCGCGTACGTCAACTGCCGGGCCGCCTCCAGCTTCATGCCCATGTCGGCGAGCATGAACTGGACGCCCTGGAACTCGGCGACCGCCTTGCCGAACTGTTTGCGCTCCTGGACGTACCCCTTGGCGTAGTCGAGCGCGCCCTGGGCGATGCCGACGGCCTGGGCGGCGATGGTGACCCGGGTGTGGTCCAGGGTCTGCATCGCGGTGGCGAAGCCGGTGCCTTCCGCGCCGATGATCCGGTCGGCCGGGATACGCACGTCGTCGAGGTAGACCTCGCGGGTCGGTGAGCCCTTGATGCCGAGCTTCTTCTCCGGGGCGCCGAAGCTGACCCCCGGGTCGGACTTCTCCACCACGAACGCGGAGATGCCCCGGGACCGGGCTGTGGGGTCGGTCACCGCGAAGACGGTGTAGTACTCCGAGACACCGGCGTTGGTGATCCACCGCTTGACCCCGTTGAGCACCCAGTGATCGCCGTCACGGACCGCCCGGGTGGTCATCGAGGCCGCGTCGCTGCCGGCCTCAGGCTCGGACAGGCAGTACGAGAACATCGCCTCACCGGCGGCGACCCGGGTCAGGTAGCGCTGCTTCAGCTCCTCGGAGCCGGCCAGGATCAGCGGCATGGTGCCGAGCTTGTTGACCGCCGGGATCAGCGACGACGAGGCGCAGGCGCGGGCCACCTCCTCGATCACGATCGCGGTGGCCAGGGCGTCCGCCCCGGCGCCGCCGTACTCGACGGGGATGTGCGGGGCGTGGAAGTCCGCGGCCCGCAGGGCGTCGTACGACGTCTTGGGGAACTCACCGGTCTCGTCGGCCTCGGCCGCGTGCGGGGCCACCTTCGCGGCACAGACCGCACGGACCGCCTCGCGGACGGCGTCGTGCTCCTCGGGCAACCGGTAGACGTCGAACGTCTGTTCTGCGGCCATGTCGGCCCTCCCCTTTCACCGCTATCATGCGCAGTCTGTGACGTCCGAAGGCCGCCGACTGCCGCAGACTGAAGGATAGCCATCGCGGCCCCGACCCACGTTACCGGCGGGTAGGATCGCGCCGGTCAAGCGTCGACACCGCACAACTACCCTGACAAGACGACAGGTTTCCCCCATCGGTGCCCGGCCAGGCGCCGCAGCCGATTGCGACGCAAGTGAAGCGCCGCCAGCGCGAGCGGAGAAGACAGGCGTGACGATCCCGTACCCGAACATCCAGCCGGCGCCGACCATCTCCCCGGTGACGCCCCCGTCGGGTGCGCCGCGTCCCCGGGTCACCTTCCTGGGCACCGGCTACCTCGGTGCGACGTACGCGATCTGCTACGCCGAACTGGGCTACGAGGTGCTCGGCTACGACGTCGACGTCGACAAGATCGCCAAGCTGAACGCAGGCGAGGTGCCGATCCACGAGCCGGGCCTGGACGAGCTGCTGCGGCGCAACCTGGCCGCCGGCCGGCTGCGGTTCAGCACCGACATCGCCGAGACCGCCGACTTCGGCGACGTGCACTTCATCTGCGTCGGCACCCCGCAGCGCGCCGACGGCATGGGCGCTGACCTGTCGTACGTCGAGGCGTCGGTGACCGCCCTGGCCCAGCGGCTGACCCGCAAGGCGCTGATCGTCGGCAAGTCCACCGTGCCGGTCGGCACCGCCGAGTGGGTGGAGCAGCTCGTCGGCAAGCACACCCCGACCGACCTGGCCGTCGAGGTGGCCTGGAGCCCCGAGTTCCTCCAGGAGGGCTTCGCCGTCGACGACGTGCTGCGCCCCAACCGGATCGTGGTCGGCGTCAAGAGCGAGTGGGCCAACGCCATGCTCTACGCCGCACACAAGGGCGTCTTCGACCTCGCCGCCACCGAGGACCGGGAGGTCCCGCTGGTGGTCACCGACTTCGCCACCGCCGAGCTGGTCAAGGTCGCCGCGAACGCCTTCCTGGCCACCAAGATCTCCTTCATCAACGCGATGGCCGAGGTCTGCGAGGCCTCCGGCGGCGACGTCACCCAACTGGCCCGCGCCATCGGCTACGACCCCCGGATCGGCAACCGGTTCCTCCAGGCCGGCCTCGGCTTCGGCGGTGCCTGCCTGCCCAAGGACATCCGCGCCTTCCAGGCCCGCGCGCAGGAGCTGGGCGCCGGCGAGGCGCTGCGCTTCCTGCACGAGGTGGACCTGATCAACCTGCGCCGCCGGACCCGGGTCCTCCAGCTCGCCGCCGACCTGCTCGGCCGCCGCTCCGGCCCGGCCGGCCCGGACTTCTCCGGCACCCGGGTCGCGGTGCTCGGCGCGACCTTCAAGCCGAACACCGACGACGTCCGCGACGCCCCGGCGCTCGCGGTCGCCGCACTGCTCGCCAAGGCCGGCGCCGACGTGCACGTGTACGACCCGCAGGGCGCCGAGAACGCCCGCCGGATCGCCCCGGAGCTGGTGTACGAGGCCAGCATGAACGACGCGGTGTCGGGTGCCGACCTGGTCTGCGTACTCACCGAGTGGGCCGACTTCCGCAACGCCGACCCGGTCGCCCTCGGCGAACTGGTCGCCGGCCGCAAGGTCGTCGACGGCCGCAACTGCCTCGACGCGGCACTGTGGACCCAGGCCGGCTGGGAGTACCGGGGCATGGGTCGCCCCTGACGACGCCCGGAACGCGCCGGTGCGGGGGTGATGCTCCCCGCACCGGCGCGTTTTTTGTACCCCTAACGGAGCGGCAGGTGTCGAAATCCACGCCCGCTCAGGGCATGCTGCGTGGGGACGGCGTCCACAGTGCGGCCGGCCGGGTGGAGGGATGTCGTGGAGAGCTTCCAGTGCTCCTCGTGCGGGCGGCAGATCAAGCCGGCGGCCCGCTGCCCCGACTGCGGGGCCGAGCAGCCGCAGTGGCGCGAGCACCTCGCCGAGATCGAACGCTCCATCGCGGAGATGAAGGCACGCGACGCCGAGATCGCCCGGGAGCAGCGGCAGATCGCCGCCAAGATGCAGGCCGCCCTCTTCCAGCGGGACATCCTCGCCCACGCCGGTGAGGAACGGATCAAGCAGGCCACCCGGCCGCGCCGGGCGCTCCGCCGCAAGCCGGTCCGCCGACCACCGACCGCCGCCACCGGGGCACCGCCCCGGGTGCCCCGGCAGGGCACCCCGGCCGGTCCGGACGAACCGCCGCTCCCACCGCCGTACCGGACCGCCACCTGGCTGGGCGCGGACAACCCGGAGCATCCGGCGGAGGCGTCCTCCCAGGAGGTGCAGAACATCCCGCTCGGGTTGGGCGCCCTGGTGCTGGCGGTGGCCGCGGTGGTCTTCGCCGCCGTCGCGACCAGCTCGATGGACGCCCTGGCCCGGCTCGGCATCCTGCTGGTCGCCACCGTCCTGCTGCTGCTCGCCCCGCCGGTGCTGGCCAAGCGGGGATTGACCTCCACCGCCGAGACGATCGCCACGGTCGGCCTGCTGCTCGTGCCGCTGGCCGGGTACGCGCTGTGGACGGTGGACCGGATCGGCGCGTCCGGGGCGGTCTTCTCCGGCGTGATCTTCGCGGTGACCACCGGGGTCGCCCTCGCCTACGCCGTCGGGACCGGCCTACGGGCACCCCGGTTCGCGGCGGTGCTGGCCGCCCAGCCCGTGGTGCCGCTGCTCGCGTACGCGTGGGTCACCGGCCCGGCCGGCTGGGCGGTGGTGCTCACCGTGGTGGCCGTGCTCGACCTCGGGCTGGTCCGCTCCGGCATCATGCGGGAACGGCCGGCCCACCGGGACACAGCCCACCCGGCCACCCCCGCCATGCCCCGGCAGCAGGTCACCCCGGACGGTCGACCGGAGGGGGCACCCGAGGAGTCGGGCGAGGTGCTCGACGGCTCTGCGGCCACCCCGACCGGTACCCCACCGCCGGTGCCGTGGTTGGCCGAGATGACCTGGCTGCTGCACGGCGCGGCGGTGGCCCTCGCCCTGGCGTACGCGGTCACCGCGCTGCTGCGGGCGCAGGCCGTACCGGCGGCCACCGGCGCGGGTGCGGCGCTGCTGCTGGCCGCGGCGGTGGCCCTGGGCGGCACCCTGCTGCTGCGCCGCCCGCCGCTGCCGGACGTGGGTGCCGGCATCCTCACCCTGGCCGTGATCGGCGCGCTGGGGCGGATCGCCTCGCTGGCCTTCCCGGGCCGGGCGCTGCTGCTGATCGCCGTGGTCATCACGCTGACCGGGCTGGCCGTGCGGGCGGTGCCGGAGGCCGCCCGACGCGGGCCGCAGCTCGCCTCCGCCGCGGTGCTGACCGTCAGCGGCCTGGTCGTGGCCGGGGGTGCGTTGCGGGCCGGGCTGGCACCGGTCCAGGCCGCGCTGCCGGCCTGGCGGGCCGACCTGGCCCGGTTCCCCGCCGAGGTGGCGGCGGCGGCCGGTCCGTCCGCCGGGCAGCTCGCCGCCAGCGCCCTGCTGCTCACCGTCGCGGCGGTACTGGCCCTGCCGCCGGAGATCCGCCGCGAGTTCGCGGTGGTCGGCGCGGGGCTGACCGCGCTGGCCGTACCCGCCTCGCTGGGCCTGGGGTCGGCGGCGGCCCCGTGGCCGATGGTGCTGGCGGCGGTCGCGATCGGCGTCGCCGGGCTCTCCGCCGGCACGACGCGGGCGGCCTTGGTCCACGCCGGCACCGCCACGGCGGTCGGGTTCATCGGGGCCGGTGCCGCGCTGAGCCGACCGGCGGTGACCGCCGCCGCCCTGGCCGCCCTGATGCTGGCGGGGGTGCTGGTGGCGCTCGCGCCCCGGGTGCGGATCGCCCCGGCCGCCGCCGACGTCCTTTCCGGGTGGGCGGCCGGCGGAGCGGCGTTCGCGCTGCCGGGCGCGGTCGCCGCGTTCGTCGCGGCCACCGAGCCGTCCGGGCCGGTGCTCACCCCGGCGGTGCTCCGGGAGCTGACGGTGCCGATCCTGGCGGCGAGCTTCCTGGCCGTCTGCGTCACCCTCGGCTACGCGGCGATGATGCAGGTGTCGCAGCGGCACCTGACCCTGCCGCACGCCGTCGGCACCGGGCTGGGCGCGTTGGCGGTGATCGGGGCCGCCTTCTTCGCCCCGGGCCGGACAGCCGCCGACGCCTGGCTCGGCGGGCTGTTCCTGATCGCCACCCTGCTGCTGCTCTTCGCCGGCCGGATCGACGCGGGCCGCCGCTCGGACGTCGCACTGGACGGTGCCGACCTGGCCGCCGCCGCCGTCACCGCGGCGCTGATCGCCACCCTGGTCCGGATCACGGCGGTGATCTCCCCCAGCGGACAGCTCGCGGTCGCCGCCATGCTGGTGCTGGTGGTCGCCGTCGCCGCACGGGCGACGCCCGAGGAGTGGCGTCGCGGGCCGGTGCTCGGCATCGCCGTCGGCGCCGCGCTGATCGGGATGCTGGCCGGCTGGTCGGCACTGCGCGGCGGGGCGGGTGTGCTGGCCACTCCGGGCCCGATCTGGGCCGGGGACCTCACCGGCTGGCCGGCCGCGCCGACCGGCGGTGCGACCTGGCAGGCTCCCGTCGCGCTGGCGCTGCTCGCCCTGGCCGCCGCGATCCTGCTCCCACCCCCCTGGAAGTACGACGTGGCGGGCGTCGCGGCGGTGCTGGCCACCGTCGGCCTCCCGGCCGCCTTCGACCTGCCCTGGTGGTCGCCTGTCCTGGTGGGGCTGACCGTCGCCACCGTCTTCGGGATGTCCTCGGTGGCTTCCGCCGACCCACGTGCCGGGCTGTCCCGGGCCACCGTGGCCGGGGTGGTCGCGCTGCACGCCGCCGGGGCCGGGCTGGTCCGCCCGTGGACCACCGCGCTCGCCCTGGGCGGTATCGCGCTGATCGGCCTGACCGTGGCGGCGGTGGCCCGGTCCCTCGCCCCCTCCCTGGTGGAGGACGTCGAGACCGAGGGAATGCCGCCGCACCTGGTGCAGATGGGTGGTGCGGCGACGGCTGCTGCGCTGCTCGCCCTCCCCGGCGCGGTCGCCGCCCTCGCCGCCGAGTTCGGCCACTCCGCGCAGGTGGTGCTGACCGCCGCGTTGGCCGCGTCCAGCTTCGGGCTCGCGGCCGTGGCCGCCGTCCGTCGGCAGGTTCCGCAGTATCTGCCGTACGCGAGCGCGGCGATCGCCGGTGGCGCGACCATCAGCGCGCTCGCGGCCATCTTCGTCGACCTCCCGTCCGGGATGTTCGCCGCCGCGGCGGCGCTGCTCGGTGTCCTCGCCGAGCTGGTCCGGGCGGCGACCGTGCCGCCGATCGGCTCCGCCCAGCCGATGCGACGCTGGGCGGTGCTGCTGGGCGGGGCGCTGCGCGGGCTACCAGACGACGGTACGGAGCGGCGCTGGCGGGTCAGCCCCGCCGCCGGGGCGCTGACCGCGGCGGCCGTACCCACCGTGCTGGCCCTCGTCTCCCTCGCGCCGCTGCTCTTCGTGGCGCTGGTCGAGCCGCACCGGATGCTCGCCCACATCTGGCAGGGACCGCCGCCGCAGCTGCGTACCCCACCGCCGGAGCTGGTCGACCCGACGCACCTGCTCACCGCGCTGCTGCTCACCGGCACCGCCGCGCTGGCCGCCACGGGACTCAGCGGTGGACGACGGTCCCGGGCGGTGCCGGTGGTGCTGCCCGGCCTGGCGGTGACACTGCTGATCACGCCGATCGCCCTGGGCATGGCCTGGCCGCAGAACGCGTTGGCCGCCCTCGCCGTCTTCACCATCTCGATGCTGGGGCTCGCGCTGACCCCGCCGCCCCCGCTGGCCGAACGGGCCCGCTCGCTGCGGCTGGCCCGGGTGCTGGTCTTCGTCATCGGGCTGGCCGGCGGTGGTGCGGGGCTGGCCGGCAGCCTGGCCAGCCAGGGGTTGACCCTGTTCACCCTGGGCGGCGCGGTCGGCGTCGGGGTGGTCGCCGCGCTCTTCGGCACCACCCAGCGCGCCCGCATCCTCGGTTGGCTGTTCGCCTCGTTGATGGCGCAGCTCTTCGTGCTCACCGCAGGTCTGGTGGCCGGGTTCGCCGCCGTCTGGTCCGCGTTCGGGGTACTCGCCGTGGGCGGGGCGTTGCAGGTCTTCGCCGCGACCCTGCCCCGGCTGCGGCGACCCGAGGCGCAACGGGAGGCCGCCACGGTCGAGTGGAGCGGGTACGCCGCCGCGCTCATCGCCCTGGCCCTGGCGTTCGACTCCCCCCGGCACATCGCCGCCCTGCTGGCGGCCTGGGGTGCCGTCCTCGGGGTGGCCGCCGCCCGGCCGGGGCGGCGACCGGTGGAGCGGCAGATCCTGTTCTGGGCGGTGGTCGCCTGCGAGATCGTCGCCTGGTGGATCCTGATGCGGGTCGCCGACGTGGCGCTGCCGGAGGCGTACACGCTGCCGTTCGCGGCGCTCGCCCTGCTGGTCGGCATGCTGGAACTCCGGCACCGCCCGGACCTGTCCAGCTGGGTGGCGTACGGCCCCGCGCTGGTCGCGGCGTTCGTGCCGACGCTGGCGATCGTGCTGGCCACCGACTCCAGCATGCTGCGTCAGGTGCTGCTGCTGCTCGGCGCGGTGGCGGTGCTGGTGTTCGGCTCGACCAGCCGGCAGCAGGCCCCGGTGATCGTCGGCGCTGCGGTGACCGCCATCGCGGCGGTGCACGCCCTGTTCAGCCTCGGGCCGTGGCTGGTCCTCATCCCGGTCGGTCTGGTGCTGCTGGTGCTCGGGGCGAGCAACGAACGCCGTCGCCGCACCCAGGACAGGTTGCAGACGGCCCTGCGTGCCATGAGATGAAGCGGAGGGTCACGGCGGGGTCGGACGTGGTCGGGCTGAGTGGACCGGGTGGTCGCGGGCGTTTGGGGTTGGCCGGGTGATCGCGGGCGGTCACGCCCCTGGGCCCGGTGATCGCGGGCGGTCACGCCCCTGGGCCCGGTGGTCGCGGGCATCTGGGCTGGGAATGGCCCTTTGGCGCTGGGCACGGCCTTGGGAGGCGTGGTCCGGGCCCCGGCCACGCCGCCGGTGCCAGGGTGGTCGGGCTCGTCCGTTACCCGGGCACGCCGTCCGAGTCGCCGGACCGCGAGGACTTCGGCACCACAACTACGAGGGCGCCGCCCTGCCCGGCCTCGGCGGGCGAGGACAGGGCCGCCCTGCCACGCGCGGGCCGGCCGGCCACACGCCGATGCGG